>SKZJ01000116.1 GCA_007127425.1 Wenzhouxiangella sp. | reverse complement strand
GTACAAGAGCCGTCTGCGTTCTCGGATTCTGGCTGATTGAAGGACAAAATATATGACTTTCAGGTATTGACAAAATAAACGTGATGTATCTCACGCATCTATTCAGAATGAACAGAAAGGGTCGGCGCTGTCAAGCCGAATTCGGAATAAAGGCATCGTGCTAGACTCGAAAATGCGGGTTCAAATCACCGAAAGACCCGTAATCACAGGCGATTCAGGCCGACAAAAAAATTGAGGGAAAATTTCGATGGTCAGCACCTATTTCACCTTTGGGCTGTATTTCCTGGTCCTGCTAGGGCTCGGGGTTATTGCCTGGCAACGTACACAAGATCTGTCCGACTACATTCTCGGTGGACGTCGGCTGGGCAGCGGCGTCACCGCCCTGTCGGCCGGGGCCTCCGACATGAGCGGCTGGTTGTTGCTGGGCCTGCCCGGCGCGGCCTACCTGGGCGGCCTGGAAGCCGGCTGGATCGCGCTGGGGCTGCTGATCGGCACCTGGCTGAACTGGCTGCTGGTTTCGCAACGGCTGCGCGTGGCCACCGAAACGCTTGATAACTCCCTGACACTACCCGATTATTTCGAACGTCGCTTTGCCGACCGGTCGGGCCTGCTTCGGGTCATTCCGGGCGTATTCATTTTCGTCTTTTTCGCGCTCTACGTCAGCGCCGGACTGGTCGCCGGTGGCCGCCTGTTCGAGACGGTGTTCGAGTTGCCCTACATGTGGGCAGTAGGCACCGGCGCGGCGGCCATCATCGTCTATACCTTCCTCGGCGGCTACCTGGCAGTGAGCTGGACCGACGCCCTGCAGGCGTTGCTGATGCTGCTGGCGCTGGTGGCAATCCCGATCATGGTGATGGGGTTCGGCGACGTCGGGCTGGTCGAGTCGGTGCGCGCGGCCAATCCCGAGATGCTCAATCCCTTCACCGGCACCGACGGCCAGGCGCTGGGCCTGGTGGCCATCATCTCGCTCATGGCCTGGGGCCTGGGCTACTTCGGCCAACCCCATATCCTGGCGCGCTTCATGGGGATTCGCTCCGCGGGTCAACTGACGCGCGCACGCCGGATTGCAGTCAGCTGGGCGGCCATTTGCCTGGTCGCGGCCATCCTGGTCGGCATGGCCGGCATCGGCGGACTGGCCGAACCGCTGGAAGGCCCGGATGCCGAAACCGTTTTCATCCGCCTGGTTGAAGTCCTCTTCCATCCGGTCATCGCCGGCATCTGCCTCGCCGCCATCCTGGCCGCCGTCATGTCCACGGCCGACTCGCAGCTTCTGGTGGCCTCCTCCGTGGTCGCCGAGGATTTCTACAAGGGTCTGTTCCGCCCCAGCGCCACGCAGACCGAACTGGTCTGGATCGGGCGCGGATCGGTCATCGTCATTGCGCTGATCGCCCTGTGGCTGGCTGCCGATCCCGACCGCATGGTGCTCGACCTGGTCGCCCACGCCTGGGCCGGCCTGGGCGCGGCGTTCGGACCGGTCATCGTGATGTCGCTTTACTGGCGGGCCATGAGCCGCACCGGCGCGGCCTTGGGCATGCTGGCCGGCGGCCTGACCGTGCTTATCTGGCACCCCCTGGAAGGCGGGCTGTTCGATGTCTACGAGATCCTCCCCGGCGCCATACTGGCTGCACTGACGGCAGCGCTGTTCAGCCGCCTGATTCCCGACCGGGAATCCCAGGCACGCTTCTCGCGCATGCTGGAGTAGAATCCCAGCGAGCTGTCAGCCAGGAGCAAAGATGACCACGCACAGGGTGCCGCCGGGAAGACTCACGCCCTTGAGAAAGCGCATCCTGGATCGCGAGTTCGATCGCCTGCTCGATCTCGATATTCAGCAGCGCCAGCGCCGCATGGAGGAGCTCTCGCGGCGTTGTCCGCGCCTGACACAACGGCTGGAGCTCCTGCTGGCGGCACTGACCGACAGCACCGACCATGTCCAGGCCATCATCGCCGAGTTGGCCGGATCAGCCATGACCTCGCTGGACGAACCCGACCCGGACTTACCCCCCGGCACTCGCCTTGGCGCATGGGAACTGGCCGAGGTCGTCGGTAGCGGCGGTATGGGCACGGTGTACCGCGCCAGACGCGCTGACGGCGCGTTCGAAATGGAGGCCGCCGTCAAGCTGATCCGCGTGCGGCAGGACCCGCGCCTGGCGCGGAGACTGGAGGTCGAACGCCAACTCCTGGCGCGGCTCGACCACCCCAACATCGCGCGCATCATCGACGGCGGCACAACCGACGACAACCAGGCCTACCTGGTCATGGAATGGGTGGCCGGCACCGATCTCAACTGCTGTGCCGATGACCTGCGCGACAGCCACGCCAGGTGCCTGGACCTGTTTGGGCGAGTCTGCGAAGCCGTCCACCACGCACACCAGCGGCGAGTCGTGCATGGCGATATCAAGCCGGCCAATCTGCGCCTGGGTGAAGACGGCCGCATCCGGCTGCTCGATTTCGGTGTCGCCCGCCTGCTGGCCGAAGAACAGGGCGAACCTGAACGCGCAGTTCGTGCGCTGACTCCGGCGTTCTCGGCACCCGAGATTCGCAGGGGCGAACCCGCCTCCACCCAGTCCGATGTCTGGGCCCTGGGCGCCCTGCTGTACTGGATGCTCACCGGAGACGCGATCAAGCAGAATACAGACAACACCCCCGCGAAAATTGCGCAGAGGCTGCACGGCAAGGTGCCACGTCCCCGAGACCTCGGCGCCATTCTTGCCAAGGCATGTGCCGACGATCCGGACGATCGCTATGCCGGCGCCTCGGCCGTCTCGCATGAACTCGAGCGTTACCGGGAGTTGCATCCGGTGGCCGCACGACCGCCCACGCGCAGCTACCTGCTCAATCGCTTTGTTCGCCGCAATCCGATCGCCGTTGGCCTGGGCAGCGTCTCGGTCACGTTGCTGCTCATCGGTCTGGTGAGCACAGCCTGGCAAGCCCACCTGACCGGCATCGAACGTGATCGAGCCGAACTGGAACGGGATCGTGCCCGCATCGAGGCGGCGCGTACCGAAAGAGTGAGCGAGTTCCTGGTTGATCTGTTCGAACAGGCCGATCCTCACCGCGCCCTGGGCGAAGATCTCAGCGCCCGCGAGCTGGTGCGCCAGGGCAGCGAGCGCATCAGCGACCTGACCGAAGCACCCATGGTGCAGGCCGCCATGTACCAGGTACTGGCGCGCGTCAATCGCTCCCTGGCCGAACATGAAACCGCACACGCCATGGCCCGGAAAGCACTGGCGATTCTCGCAGACCATCCGGCAGCCCGTCGCGACGACCTGGCCGAAGCCTGGATGCTCAATGGAGCCACCCTGTCGTCACTCGGACAGTACGCCGAGGCCGAACAGGCGCATCGCCGTGCCCTGGCCCTGACCGATCCCCACGACCGTCCCGCCGTGGCCCGATCACTCAACAACATCGGACTGGCGCTTTACTCCCTGGGCCGTTTCGAGCAGGCCGAAGTCCTGATGCGCGAGTCACTCGAAATCCGGCAGGCCGAAAATGTCGACAGGACCGCACTGGCCTCGGCCTACAACAACCTGGCACTGGTAATGGCTGCGACCGGGAAGCGTGCCGACGCAGAACCCCTGTACCGTCAGGCGCTGGAACTACGCCGCATCGAGTTGGGCGACCGCCACCCAGCCACCACCTACGCCCTGACCAATCTCGCCACACTGCTGACCCAGCGGGGAGAGTGGGAAGAGGCAGGAAATGCATTTGCCGAAGCCCTGGACAATCGGCGCGCGATTTATGGGCCGGAACATCCAGCCGTGGCCAGCGTTTTGTACCAGCTCGGCTGGCTGCACAGCCAGCGCGATGATTTCGGCACGGCAATGGACTATTACCAGGAGGCACTGGATATTCGTCGCGCCACGCTCGGTGAGGACCACCCTTCGGTTGGTGTCATGCTTAATGCACTGGGACGGATTGCCCGTGAGCAAAACGAGACGGAACAGGCTCGCGCATGGCTGCAACAGGCACTCGACACCTACCGTCGTGCCTACGGCCACAGTCATCACGACATCGCGCTGGTCAAGGCCAATCTCGGCGCCACCTACATGGCGCAAGGCGACTACGACAAAGCCGAAGTCCTGCTGACCAATGCACTGGACATGAATCGACGTGAACTCGGCCAACACCACGAGCATGTCGCCGACAACCTCGAACTGCTTGCCCGCCTGCACCTGGAACGCAAGGAGCCCGCAAAAGCGCTGGAACGGGCGATGGAGGCGGGGCTTGTACTGCAGAACCTGTACGAACAAAACGAACACCCCGCCCTCAGATCCAACCGCGCCCTGATCGCACGCATCAACACGGCAGTGGAGAATGATCCCGGAGCGTGAACGAATCCTGATCTGGGACTGGCCAATCCGCCTGTTTCACTGGCTGCTGGTCACCTGCCTGATCGGTGCAATCGTCACCGTCAAGCTGGGTGGCGGCTGGATGGCCTGGCACGAACGCTTCGGCCTGACCATCTTCGGGCTGCTGGTGTTCCGGCTGGTGTGGGGCTTCATCGGCTCCACCCATGCACGCTTCGCGCACTTTTTCCCCACACCGGGGCGCCTGCTGGCCTGGTGGCGTGGGCACTGGCATCGACCCGGACACACGCCGCTGGCCGCACTGTCGGTACTGGCCATGCTGCTGGTGCTGGCCTTCCAGG
>SKZJ01000008.1 GCA_007127425.1 Wenzhouxiangella sp. | reverse complement strand
GTTCCACACCGGATCTGTGTGACGAACATCCCGACCTGGTGCAGGTCGTCACCGGCCTGCACTGGCGTTCGTTCGGCGGCCGGGAGCGCTTCGGTGGTCCGGCCGCCACGGTCAAGTGCTTCGAGGACAATTCGCGCATCAAGGAGTTGCTGGGCCAGCCCGGAGACGGTCGTGTGCTGGTGGTCGATGGTGGTGGGTCGTTGCGCCATGCCTTGATCGGCGACATGATCGCCGCCGGGGCGCGTGACAATGGCTGGTCAGGCGTGATCATTCACGGCGCCTGCCGCGACGTCGAGGAGCTCGCCGGGATCGACCTGGGCGTGTTCGCGCTGGGCTGTGTGCCGGTCAGGAGTGTGCGCCGCGACGAGGGGCAGGTGGACCTGCCGGTTCGTTTTGGCGGCGTGACCTTTCGGCCGGGGGAATGGGTCTATGCCGATGCCAACGGCGTCATCGCCGCCGAGCGGGAACTGTCCTGAATCCTGATTAACCCCGGCACCGATACTGATGGATTGGGTGGCAAGGTGGCGAGCGGCCTTGCCCGTGGCCGGAACCGAGGTGAATCACCTCGTCTTTGCTTCGATCCTGGTGGCGTTCTGCTGCCATCACGTATCGTCTTGCAAACGGATGGTCCTTGCGTCCGGTAAGACTCGCGGGCGCGTGAAGCACGGCCATGCCGTGCCTGCCGCCATCACCTCGAACCCGGCCCCGGGCAAGACCACTCGCCACCTGATGTGTGGGAGTCGATTGATGGACAGGCCGCGAGCGGTTGATGCCGCCCGGCGCCTCCCCGCTTATCGAAGCGTGGCACTGATGCGCTGTCTTGCATCTTCCAGGTGAATGCGCGTCATGCGGTCGGCAATGCCGTTGTCCAGGGCCGAGTCGATCTGGTCGGCGAGCAGACTCAGCTGGTCGCGGATCAACGGCCGGATGTCGGACTGGGCAATGTGCAGGTCGGCATTGAGCGGCGGGTCGTCGTTGTCGGACACTCTGAGATTGCCCGATTCCGGCGGTTGCCAGTGCTCGGACTCGGCCTCGTGCAGCAGGTGGTGGGCCTGCTCCAGCCAGGCGCGCTGCATGTTGCGCCGCCAGGTGTCGATGGACTCGCCTTGATGCACTTCGCGCCAGACCATGGTGCGGGCATCGTCGAGCATGTCGGCGGGGCGGTAGGTGTCGTCGCCGAGGAAGGCTTCGTGTTCGATCATGCGTGAGAGCCGGGCGTGGTTGAGCAGGCGTTGCACCGCCAGTTCCTGGTAGGCGCGGATGCGCTCGACCGCACCGGCATGTTCCAGCCTTCTGAGCATGTCCATGTCCAGTGCCCACTCCGGCGTGCTCAGTACGTGCTCGTCGATGAAGGCCATGGCCCGGCGCTGGTAATCGGCCTCGATGGGGGTGTACACCCAGCCCTCCTCGCCGACGCGCTTGTGATGGGTCCATGAGCCGCCAATGGATGCGGCGGCATGCTCGGCGTAGCGGTTCCACTGGGTCAGGTTCTGGAGGTAGTGGGTTTCGAGTTCGTAGTGATCGTCGCCGGGCGAGAGCACCCATTCGGCGAGATGGCGTGTGGCTTCGCGCAGGTTGCGCATGCCGTACTCGGCAGCCTTGACCGGGTCGTCGGAGATGCCCTCGGTCATGCGGTAAGGGTCCCATTCCACGTCCATGCCGAACTGGGCCAGGGCGGAGCGGAACCAGGGCTGATCGGCACGCTCGACGATCCACTCGTTGAGCATTGCCAACTCCTCTTCGGGGGTGGTGGCTTCGGGGATGGGCCGGTAGCCCCACATGATGGCGAACTCGTCCCATACGCCGACACGGCGTTCGGGTGGCACATCGTCGCCGGGCTGGGCGACATAGTTGTAGCGGGTGCGGCCCACCGAGGAGGCCGAGTGGCCCCACTCGGCAACGAAGTCGGGGTCGCGCAGGCTCTCGACCGGGTAGACGAAGTTGGCGCGCTGGTTGTGCGGCAGGCCCATGGCGTGGGCCATCTCGTGGGAAACCACGTAGCGCAGCGCCTCACCCAGGTCTTCCTCGGACAACTCACTGGTGCGGAAGCGCGGGTTGGCGGTGGCGACCTGCGCCACCAGCCACCAGCGCAGCCGTTCGGCCAGGCCGTGATACATGTTCATGTGACCGCGGATAACCTCGCCGGAGCGCGGATCGACGACGTCACCGCCGGCATTGGCCGAGCGCAACGGTGTGGCGACGTAGCGGATGACGTTGTAGCGCGCGTCGAGCAGGCTGAAATCGGGGTCTTCTTCCTCGGTGGGCGCGAGCTTCACGTCGACCGCGTTCTTGAAGCCGGCCTTCTCGAAGGCCGAGGCCCATTCCATGATGCCGGCCTTGAAGTAGGGGACCCACTCTTCGGGCGTGGCCGGGTCGATGTACCAGACGATGGGCTTTTTCGGCTCGACCAGTTCGCCGCGCTCGAATGCCTCCATATCCTTCGGTTCCAGCCGGTAGCGGCGCAGGTACTGATAGGGCCGTACCCCCTGGAAGTCGCGCGAGTAGTCGGTCTGGGTGGTGGTGATGTAGGTCACCCGTTCATCGGCCAGCCGGGGCATCATGGGCTGTTCGGGCAGCAGGATCATGGAATGGTGAATCTCGAACGAGACCGTGCCGCCGCGCGGGTTCGAGGGCGGCTGCTCGGCGTCGTAGCTGCGCACGGCGCGCACCTCGATGTTCTCCGGGAAGGTCCGGGTCCATTCCAGCCAGCTGCGATCCGGGTCGAACTCGTTGATGCCGAGGTCGGCGCGGCGCTCGCGCGGAAAGGAAAAGGCCGGATGATCGCCCAGGTATAGGTCGGTGACGTCGATCACCGCGTTGCCGTCACGTTCGATGGCGATGGGGAAAGCGGCGAGTACCGGGGCGAAGTTGGAGTTGGCTACGGCCAGGGCCAGCGGCGAATCCGCGTCGGCCGTGTTGGCGTGGGTGCGGGTGCGCAAGACAATGCGATTGCCGCGTCGCTCCCAGTAGATCACGATGTTGGAGGTCATGCGGTCGCCGCCGCCACGTGCGGCCAGGCCTTCCTGGGCTTTCGCATAGCGGCTCATCACCACCATGTCGCGTCCGAGCAGTTCCTCGGCGATTTCGAAGGCGATGCGCTCGTCCTCGAGTACATGCACCGTGAACAGGCCTTCCATGGAGTCCGCGCCGCGCAGATCGCGGTTCGAGATCTCTCCCGCCAGTGCACTGGCCGGCCAGACGAGGGCAAGGATCAGCAGCAGACGGGAAGCGATGAAGAAAAGTGAGGTGCGGGCAGAGTGGTGCATGGACAGGCCTGGAGTCTGAAACAGCCGACACTATAACCCGGCAGGCTTCGCTGCCTCAGGCGTGGGGTTGTCACGGGTCAAGGGCTTGCAGCAATGCCTCCCAGTCGTCGCGTTCGGTAACGGTCAGGACGCTTCCCGGCATCAACGGTTGGTCCAGGCTGAGATCGTTGACGGCGGTGAGTTCCTGCACGCTCATGCCGTGGTCGTGAGCAATGGACCAGAGCGTGTCGCCAGCCTGAACCCTGTATTGATGCGGGGGCAATGTCGTGGGGCCTGGCGGGATGCGAATCAGTTGGCCGGGACGCAGGCGTGCGCCTTCTGCCAGGCCGTTGTTGCGCCGTATGCCGCTGGCTGGCACCGAGTAGCGCTGCGAGAGTACCCACAGGTTGTCGCCGGGCCGGACGCGATGATGGTACTGGCGTTCGGGCAGCAGCTCGTCGCGCAGTGCTTCGAGTGTTCGCGACATTGTCTCGATGCGCTCATTCATGGTGAGCGGAAGCACTTTGCCATGTTCAATCCAGCGGCGCACGCGCTTCACCGATTCCGGTGGCACGAGCAGGCGTAGTGGATCGTGCCGTGGCGTGGTCGGGCCGCGCAATCCAGCGTTGAGTTCAAGCAGGATGCGCGGATCGAGCTTGGCGGCCACTGCGATAACGGCCAGGTCCACAGGCTCCTCGAGTTCCACGACTGCGAAGCCCGGCTCCATGGCGACATGGGGCAGGTCGAGGCCAAGGCTCCCGGGATGCGAGAAGAGGCAGGCCAACTCCATGAGCCGGGCGTGGTAAGCGCGGGTTTCGCCGGGCAGGGATGCGTACAGGGATTGTGCAGCATCGATCGGGTGCGGTTGCCGCTGGAGCAGGCGACGCACCCGGGTCGGACCCGCATTGTATGCCTGTATGGCCAGATGCCAGTTGTGATTCAGCCGTCGATGAAGATCCTCGAGATAGTTCAGCGCGGCCGGTGTGGCCGCCAGCATGTCGCGGCGCCCGTCATATTCTTCGCTGATGGTCAGGCCCATGTAACGCGCGGTGGTCTCCAGCAGTTGCCAGCTGCCGGAGGCTTCTCGACGCGATCGGGCAAAGGCATCAAAGCCGCTTTCGACGATGGGTAGCAAGGCCAGCTCGCCGGGCAGGCCGCGCTCGACGATTTCGGCGGCCAGGTAGGCGATCCAGGGCTCGGCACGGCGGAACACGGATCGCAAGGCCTCGTTCCGGGCAGCCTGCCGGGGCAGCAATTGCTCATGCGATTCGACGCGAGGACATTCGGCCAGCTCGAAACGGGCAGTCAGGATCGACCAGGCACCGTCCGGGTCAGCCTCGCCGGAAACAGCCGGTCCGTTGACCGCCAGCATCGACAGCACGGCTGCCATGGCCGGGCGCACTCTCATTCGTGGTTCCCTCCCTT
>SKZJ01000309.1 GCA_007127425.1 Wenzhouxiangella sp. | reverse complement strand
GATATACTCGATCATGACATCTTAATCGATCCGCCTCACCCCAACCGCCAGATCATCATGCCAAACGATTATCGTCATCAAGCAACCGGAAAGGTCCAGCCGTCGACGCCTGGCCACGGCGGCTCTCTCACCCATGATGTCAGCAATCAACCGGGCCCTGTTCCACCCCATAACCCCTTCGACCAGCACCCCGCGCTGCGCGAGGCCCTGGACCGAGAGGGCGCCGGGCACTTCGCCGATCAAGTGCGGGAGTATGCCGGCATCGCCGGTAGCGAGATCCTTGAACTGGGATTCCAGGCCAACGAGCACACGCCCACCCTCAGAACCCACGACCGTTTCGGCCACCGCCTCGACCAGGTGGAATTTCACCCGGCCTACCACCGGCTGATGGAACTGGGCATCGGCCACGGCCTGGCGTCGCTGACCTGGAGTGGAAAGCCTGGCGCACGCGTGGCGCGTGCTGCGCTGATGTTCGTGCACAACCAGTTCGAGGCCGGCACCATGTGCCCCATCACCATGACCCATGCCGTACTCCCCTCGTTGCGCCTTCAACCCGATGTGGCCTCCGAGTGGGAACCACGCGTTCTGGCGGCCCGGTATGACTCACGCTTCCTGCCGGCGAGTCAAAAACACGGGGCGACGCTGGGCATGGCGATGACCGAAAAGCAGGGTGGCTCGGACGTGCGCGCCAACACCACCCGGGCCACGCCACTGAATGACCCCGGGCCGGGCAAGGAATATGAGCTGGTCGGCCACAAGTGGTTCTGCTCGGCGCCGATGTCCGATGCCTTTCTCACCCTGGCCCAGACTGAAGAGGGCCTGAGCTGCTTCCTGGTACCACGTTTCCGCCCCGACGACTCGCTCAATCCCTTCCACCTCATGCGCCTGAAAGACAAGCTCGGCAACCGCTCCAACGCATCGTCCGAGGTGGAGTTCCCTGGGAGCTGGGCGCAGATGATCGGCGACCCCGGTCGCGGGGTGGCCACCATCCTTCGCATGGTGGCCGAGACCCGCATGGACTGCGTCATCGGCTCGGCCTCGCTGATGCGCCAGGCCGTGGCCGAAGCCATCCACCACTGCGACGGCCGCTCCGCCTTCGGCAACCTGCTCAGCCGACAGCCCCTGATGATGAACGTGCTGGCCGACCTGGCCATCGAATCGGAAGCTGCAACCGTCCTGGCCATCCACCTGGCCGGGCTGGCCGAGCGCAGCGAGCGCGACGAAGCCTCCGCCCTGCTGGCGCGTATCGCCACGCCGGTGGCCAAGTACTGGGTCTGCAAGCGCGCCGTGGCCGTGGCCAACGAGGCCCAGGAATGCCTGGGTGGCGCGGGTTACGTGGAAGAATCCATCCTGCCGCGCCTCTACCGCGAGGCCCCGGTCAACGCCATCTGGGAAGGCTCGGGCAATATCCAGTGCCTGGACGTGCTGCGCGCCATCCACAAGGAGCCACGCTGTTTCGAAGCATTGCTTGCCAGGCTGGAACCACACAGCGGTGACCATCCACAGCTGGCGCGTGCCATCGAAAACATCAAGGCCGGAATCGCTGACGGAAAACGCATCGAGCAGCATGCGCGGCGGATCGTCGAGGCCATGGCACTGGGGCTCCAGGCAGTGCTGCTGATCGATTCCGGCAGTGAAAATGCGGCCGAGGCGTTCTGCAGCAGTCGACTGGCCGCCGAACACGGCCTGATGTTCGGTTGCCTGCCCGAGACTGTCGACTTCGGCGCCATCATCGCCCGCGCCCACCCGGCGGGGCATGCATGAGTCAACCGGAGACTGCTCGCAAAACACCCGACACGCTGGTCATCCTGTTCTGGGTGGCCCTGGTTCTGGTCGCACTGAGCTTCATCGTGCCGGCCGGGAGTTTCCAGGTCGAAGTCGATGCCGACGACCAGGTCCTGCCGGTGGAGTTGTCCAGTTTCGAGCTCGGTGACGACGGGCCACCGGGCACCCCCCTGTTCAATGCCGACCCGGAGCGCACCGGCTTCCTCAATGCGCCGTTCGAGGGTCTGGTTTCCGGTTCGCGCTACTCGGCAGCCATTGGCATCATGGGCTTTCTGCTGGTCATTGGCGGTGCCTTCGGCATCATCATGAAAACCGGCTGCATCGACCGCGGCATTCGCGCCCTGATCAGCCGTACCGAAAAAGACCCGATCGTCATCCTGCCGCTGCTGTTCTTCCTGTTCTCGCTGGGTGGGGCGATTTTCGGCATGAGCGAGGAGACCATTGCCTTCGTCATCCTGCTCGCGCCGATCATCGTGCGACTGGGCTACGACGCCATCACCGCGGTGATGGTCACTTTCGTCGCCAGTCGGGTGGGCTTCGCTGCGAGCTGGATGAACCCCTTCAACGTCGCCATCGCCCAGGGCATCGCCGACGTGCCGCTGCTCTCCGGTGCGCCGCTGCGGGTGGTGATGTGGACAGTATTTACCCTGGTCGGCATGGCCATCACCATCTGGTGGGCGCGGCGCGTGCGCGCCAACCCGGAATGCTCCCCGGTGCATGAGTCCGATCACTACTTCCGCGACAGTGAAACGACGACGGAGACGAACGGCCACTTCGGCTGGCGCGATGCCGCCGCCTTGCTGATGATCTTGGCCGGCATTGCCTGGGTGATCTGGGGCGTAACCGTGCATCAGTACTTCATCCCCGAGATCGCCGCCCAGTTCTTCACCATCGGCCTGGCCGTCGGCCTGCTCTACCTGCTGCCGGGCACCCACCGGATGGATGCCAACCGTCAGGCCCGCGCTTTCCGAGAAGGGGCGGCCAGCCTGATTCCGGCCGTGCTGGTCGTCGGGCTGGCCAAGGGCCTGGTGCTGCTGCTCGGGGGCACCGACCCGGCCCAGCCCTCGGTCATGAACACCATCCTGTTCGTGCTCGCCTCCGGGCTGGCGCACGTGCCGGAAATGATTTCGGCCTGGCTGATGTTCTTCGTCCAGGCGCTGATCAACTTCCTGGTGCCCTCGGGTTCGGGCCAGGCCGCACTGACCATGCCGCTGATGGCCCCGCTCGGCGATCTGGTCGGCGTGACCCGCCAGGTGACCGTACTCTGCTTCCAGCTCGGCGACAGCCTGACCAACCTCATCATCCCCACCTCGGCCACCCTGATGGGGGTGTTGGGTGCGGCCCGTATCGACTGGGCCATCTGGGCCCGCTGGGTGCTGCCGATGCTCGGCATCTACGTGCTACTGGCGCTGAGCTTTATCGGGGTTGCGGTGGCGATCGGGTATTCGTGAACGTGAAAGGTAAAAGGTAAAAGGTAAAAGGTGAAAGGTGAAAGGTGAAAGGAAAGACCGGAGATGGGACAGGCTCTTCCTTTCCCTTTCACCGTTCACCTTTCTACCTTTCTACCTTTTTCACCCATGTTAAACTGGTCAGTTCATCTCAACTCACGGAATATCAATGCAAATTTCCCAGAACACCGTCGTTTCCATCGATTACACGCTTACCGGCGACGACGGTCAGGTCATCGACACTTCCGAGGGCCGCGAGCCGCTGGTGTACCTGCACGGCCACCAGAACATCATTCCCGGCCTGGAGAAGGCCATCGAGGGTGCTTCCGAAGGTGACGAACTCGACGTGGCTGTCCAGCCCGAAGAAGGCTACGGCCCGTACCGGGACGAACTGGTACAGGACGTACCGCGTGATGCCTTCGCCGGCGTCGACAAGGTCGAGCCAGGCATGAGCTTCCGCGCAGAATCCAACGCCGGCCCGATGAACGTGGTGGTACGCGAAGTAGGCGACGACACCGTGACCGTCGACGGCAACCATATGCTGGCCGGCAAGGCGCTCAACTTCAAGGTGGCCATCAAGGGCATCCGCGAGGCGACTGAAGCCGAGATTCAGCAGGGCACGGTCGAAGCGGGCTGAGTCTGCTTCACCATAGCGAACGGGAGCGGACTCCGCTCCCGTTCATTGTGCAGAGTGATCCAGAGAACTCCTTCCTTGCTTCCAGTTGCACCGTTATCCGCTAACATGCCCTGAAGAGTCGATTCAGTAGAAGGGAGGCGGATGAACGACAAGCGTCTGAACTGGCACGCCCTGAGCGCCGACGAAGCACTCGACGAGCTGGCGAGCTCCGACCGCGGACTGTCACAGGACGAAGCGTCGGCACGACTCGAAGAATTCGGCGCCAACGCCCTGCCCCGCGCTCCGCGCCGGCCAGCCTTGCTGCGCTTTCTTTCCCAGTTCCACAACGTCCTCATCTATGTCCTGCTGGTCGCCGGCCTGGCGGCAGCAATGCTGGATCACTGGGTCGATGCCGCGGTGATTCTCGCAGTCGTGTTGATCAATGCCGCCATCGGATTCATTCAGGAAGGCAAGGCCGAAAAAGCCATGGAGGCGATCAGCCAGATGCTGGCGCTCAAGGCGCGCGTGCGTCGGGGCGGGCAATGGCGGAGCATCCCGGCAGAAGACCTCGTGCCCGGCGATATCGTGGAAGTGCGAGCCGGCGACCGCGTGCCGGCCGATATCCGCCTGCTCGAAACTCATGGCCTGCGCGTCGACCAGGCCGCACTGACGGGAGAGTCACTGCCGGTCGGAAAGCACGCCGAAACCGACGAGGAGGACACCGACCTGGCCGATCGTCGGTCGATGATCTACTCCGGCTCCATGGCGACCAACGGCCAGGCGAACGGCGTGGTCGCCGTCACTGGCAAAAAAACGGAGCTGGGCCGCATCAGCGACATGCTGCAGCACGTCGAGCAGCTCACCACGCCGTTGCTGCAGCGCATCAATATTTTCGGGCGCTGGCTGACCCTCATCATCCTGGTACTGACCGTGCTGGTGATCGCCCTGGGCGCCCTGATCCACGACCTGCCCTTGGCCGAGGGTCTGCTGGCGGGTATCGCACTGGCCGTCGCGGCCATTCCCGAAGGCCTCCCGGCCATCATCACCATCACACTGGCGGTGGGCGTACGCAAGATGGCCGAGCGCAAGGCCATTATCCGCAGATTGCCAGCGGTCGAGACGCTGGGATCGGTCAACACCATCTGCAGCGACAAGACCGGCACGCTGACCCGCAACGAACTCAAGGCGCGTCACGTTGCCCTGCCCGACTCCGATTTTCACCCCGAGCAGGAGCAGGCCGAGGGGCCGACCATCGAGGCACTGCTGCGCGCGGCCGCGCTGTGCAACGATTTCGAGCCCGGCGGCGACAGCGGAGACCCGATCGAACGTGCCCTGGTCGAACTGGCCGAGGCCGGCGATCTGGATATCGAAGCGCTTCGTAAGAAACACAAGCGTCTGGGCATGATTCCGTTTTCGTCCGACCACAAGTTCATGGCGGTGCACACGCCGGGACTGATCAGTGTCAAGGGCGCCCCGGAGGCGGTGCTGGACCTGTGCGACCGACAGCAAACACAGGACGATCACGCCGCTCTGGATCACGACTATTGGCAAGAGCAACTGGACAGGTTGACCGGCGAAGGCCTGCGAGTGCTGGCGATTGCCGAACGTGAGGTCCCGGACGACTTCGGCAAGCTCAAGCCCGATGACAACCTCGAGCAACTGTCCCTGCTCGGCCTTGTGGGGTTTGCCGATCCGCCACGCGAGGAAGTACCCGCCGCCGTGCGCGAATGCCAGGAGGCCGGCATCCGGATCAAGATGATCACGGGCGACCACGCCGCCACCGCGGTGGCCATTGCCCGTGAACTCGGGATCGGTGACGACGGTGCGAAGGCCCTCAGCGGGCGCGACATCGATGGCATGGACGATGAAGAACTCGCCCGAATCGTGGTCGAGACCGACATTTTCGCCCGCACAACACCGGAACACAAGCTCCGGCTGGTCAAAGCGCTGCAGGAAAAACGCGAGGTTGTGGCCATGACCGGCGACGGTGCCAACGACGCACCGGCACTCAAGCGCGCCGACATCGGGGTCGCCATGGGCATCAAGGGCACCGAGGCATCGCGCCAGGCCGCCGAGATGGTGCTGGCCGACGACAACTTCACGACCATCAAGGCAGGCGTGGAGGAAGGACGTGGCGTCTATGACAATATCCGCAAGTCCATCCTGTTCCTGCTGCCGACCAACACCGCCCAGTCGCTGGTTATCATACTGGCCGTACTGTCCGGACTGGCGTTGCCGATCACGCCGGTACAGATCCTCTGGGTGAACATGGCCACGGCCATCACGCTGGCGCTGGCACTGGCGTTCGAACCGCTCGAGGCCAACGTCATGCGCCGCCCGCCACGCCCCATCAACCAAGGCCTGGTGACCAGTTTCGTGGCCGTGCGCGTCATCTGGGTGGGGCTGCTGCTGACCGCGGGCGCCTTCACTCTCTACGACCTGGTGCTGCAGGCCTCCGAAAACGACGCCCTGGCCCGAACCATGGCAGTTAACGTCCTGGTCGCCGGCCAGATTGCCTACCTATTCAACTGCCGGCGCTGGCAGGAATCCAGCCTGGCCCTGAAGTATCTGTTCGCCAATCCCTGGGCGTGGGTCACGGCCGGCTTGCTGATCGCCATGCAGCTCGGGTTCACTTACCTGCCTTTTGCCCAGCGCATTTTTGGGACCGCCGCCCTGCCGGGCGACTACTGGGTGATGATTGTCGCTTTCGCGATCGTGGTCTTCATACTGGTGGAGCTGGAAAAGTTGCTGACCCGCTCACTGGGGCTGGGCTGGGCTTCACCGGCCGGAACCCGCTGAAGGATCTTCGAACCAGACCAGCCGATTGCGGCCCGCTTTCTTGGCCCGGTAGAGCCGCTGGTCGGCACGGCCGATCAGGCTGTCAGCGTTCAGCGTAACCGTTTCAAACTCAGTGGCCGCCGCCAGTCCACCGCTGGCCGTGATGCGGTAACCCCCTTCGCTCTGCAGGAAACGGTGGTCGTGAATGGAAGACAACACCCGCTCCACGGCAACCCTCGCGTTATCGGGATCGATATCCTGCAACAGGATCATGAATTCCTCACCGCCGTAACGGCCAATGACATCATCGCTACGCGACGACTCGCTGACCAATTGCGCCAACTCCTCGAGTACGGCATCGCCGGCCAGATGACCGTAGGTGTCGTTGAGGCGCTTGAAATGATCAATATCGAACATGGCCAGTGCGAAAGGCGTGCGATCATTCCTGTACCGATCAATGGCCCGACCAAGTCGAGCCAGCAAGTAGCGCCGGTTGTAAAGCCCCGTCAACGGATCGGTGATGGAGCTGCGTGTCAACTCCTGTTCAAGGCGCATCTTTTCGAACACGTCGGACAGAAGATTGGCCAGCACGACCAGCAAGGTATCAAGTTCGCGCTCCCACGTGCGTGGCTTGCAGGAGTCGAACCCAAAGAAGCCAATCATTTCGTTGCCGGAACGCAACTGCATGCTGACCAGGCTGGACACATCCTGCGATTCGAATAGTTCGCGCTCGTTCCCGGCCTCTGCCAGCAGATCCCCGACTGACCGGATGTAGAACGGCTCATTGCCCCGCATATGTTCCAGGGCACGCTCGAACCACCACGGATACTCGCGCTTCCACAGCACCGCCTTGGACTTGTCGGTCGGCTCAATATGCTCGGCGCACCACTCGTGAACCAGGTAAACGGCCTCTCCGTCATCACCGATGCGATAGACATAGGCACGATCAACTCCGAAGAAGCGCCCAAGCCGCTCCAGCATGCGCTCCATGACCTCACCGATGCGATTGATCGGGGCATTGAGGATGTCGGTGGAAATCTCGGCGATCAGGCGCCTGAATTCATGCTGCCGACGCCGTTCGGTCTCGGCGGCTCGGTGGTCACTGATGTCACGGGCGATTCCCGAAATACCTTTGACCCGATCCCCGTCCCCCTGCATGGGCGCCGCATTGGATGAATACCAGCGATAGTGCCCGTCCCGATGTCGCATCCGGAACTCGAAATCATCGACCCGCTCGCCCGGTTGGATAACCCTCTCCACCAGTCGGTGAACGCCAGCCACCTCGTCAGGATGAACAAATTCCTTCAGGCTTCGCCCTTCGACTTCCTCGACCGAGTATCCGAGCATGCCGTCCACGTTGGGCGAAATATACTCAAATCGGCCATCGGTCGAGAGCAGGAAAACGATGTCGCTGGCATTCTCGACCAGCATGCGGTATCGGCTTTCACTGGCGCGCAACTGCTGTTCGAGACGGTGATGCCCGGTCAGGTCGTACAGCGTGCCCACGGTCACCGGCCCCTGGTGCAGGAATGCCACATCGGCGGTCAACTCGACCCAGCGCACCTCACCGTCGGCGCGCAGGATTCGATACTGGTACTGGCGTGGCACGTCTTCCCCGCGTTGCCGCGCACGGGCACGGTCCATCACCAGCTCGCGGTCTTCGGGATGCACCAGATCGGCAAGCTCATGGGCCATCAGTTCCTCTCGCGTGTAGCCTGACAGCTCGACCAGGGCGTTGTTGACCGCCGTGAAGCGGTCACCCTTGAGCATGAAGATGCCCGCCCCCGCGCTCTCGAACAGGGTGCGAAACAGGCGTTCCTGTTCAGCCAGCTGTCGAGTACGCTCGGCGACTTCGCGCTCCAGCACGCGGCGCTGACGGAGCAAGAACACGGCGTAGACCAGCAGGACCAGTACCAGGGCGCCTGCGATCACAGCCGGCAATAGCCAGGGCGGCAAGACCTCCACCGGTTCACTGCGCATCCAGCGCTGCATCAGGCGCCGCAGATCGGCCTCGTCGAGTCGGCCCAACGAGGCATTGACCTCTTCGAGCAACTCGCGGTCTCCGCCGCGAACCGCGGCACGCAACGAACTCTGGTACAGACGGGTGAGGGGCCGGAATGCAGACGGTGCCCGATTCATGTCGAGCAAGTACATGCCCACCGGGTAATCGGCGACGAAAGCAGACACCTCGCCTTCCAGGGCGGCGCGGACCATGCGTTCGTTGTTGTCGTATATGCGCAGGGGAACCTGCGGGAGGTGCTCACGCATGTGCTCCAGTTCCATCGAAGCGGCAACCACCCCGACCTCGGTTGCCACCAGATCATCGGCACTCAGCACCGGCAGGGAGGCCTCGACGAACAGAAATGTACTCAACGGAATGAGCTCAGAGGAGAAATCCAGCAATTCCTCACGCTCGCTGGAGCGGAACAGCCCGCCGTGAACGTGGGCATCCCCCTCGGCGACCTGCGTAATGGTGTCCGGCCAGTCGACCAACTCGAACACCACCGGCCGCTGCATGTGAACGGCCAGCTCCTGCCACAGATCGATCAGCAAGCCCTCCGGCTCACCCCGGTCGTTGCGGAAGGCGAAAGGCGGCCAGGAATGATCCTGGGAGACGATCAGGGCTTCTCCGGACTCCTCACCGGCACGGACACAGTCGGGCTGCAGCGCTGCAGCCGCCAACCCGAAGGCAATAAATAAACGCAGAAAAACCAAGCGGCTCCCCTTCCCACTGGGCATTGACCGGACGAGCCCCGACGCTCGCAGACTGTTCCCTACGATATAGTGTACCTGCTGACATCAGGAATGGAAGCCACGCACCCCGGGCACCACCAATAGCGGGACGATGACCACCCAGGCCAGCAGGGTCATCCCCATGGCCAGCAGATTGACTTGCCAGTCCAGCAAAAGCCCCAGTATCACCGGCCCTGCCGCAGTCGACAGCACCATCAGCGCGGCGTATACCCCACGAATCATCCCGAGCTGGGCCGTGCCGAACAACTCCACCCACACCGCACCGCTGATCACGCCATTGAGCCCGGCGGTCATTCCCAGACCGGCGAACATCAACCACATAGCAGGCTCCGGGGCCACGAGACCCAATGCCAAAACCCCCAGGCCTGCCGGTAGCAGGTGGAAGCGCAACAGGGCACGTGCACTGAATCGATCAATCAATCGCCCGCCGGCAAAAGCGGCCAGCCCTTGAAGTGCGGCAAACAGCACGAAGCCGGAAGCCACCGCAGCCAGCGACCAACCCAACCGCTCGGCCAGCGCCCCCTGGTGCAAAAACAGTGCGGTAATCACGAACGGCGGCACCAGCACCACCGCCAGCACGCGCAGGAAACTGCCATGGACAAACAATTTGCGTCGCGACATCACGTCCGGCACCGGCCCGGCAGCCTGCTGCCCATCCCCGCCGGAACCGACCAGTGGGCGGGCCAACCACCACAGGGCCGGCAACGCCAACAACAACAGACCGGCGGCCGCGCACAACCACACGCCACGCCAGTCCAGCCAGCCCATGGCAAAGGCCACCAGCGGCGGGAAACTGGCTTCACCCAGTATGAACCCATACGTGGCCATGGCCACTGCCCGGCCACGGCGGTGATGGGCATAGCGACCGGCGGCTACCACCGCCAGGTGGCCAATCAGGCCCTGTCCGGCCAGGCGCACCAGGAACAGCCCGGCAACCAGCCAGGCCAGGCTGGGACTCAGACCGATCATGGCCGCACCAGTCGCCAGCACCATCACGGTCAGCACGATGGCACGTCGCATGAGCATGTGATCGGCGATCGCGCCCAGCCCGAACATGAGCAGGCCGCTGGCCAACGTGGCCAGGCCGTAGAAGGTCCCCAGCAGGGTCTCGCTCAGCGCGAACTCAGCCCGGAACCCGCTGCCGAACAGACCAATGAAAAAGGTCTGCCCGACCGAGGAACACAGGGCAGCGGCCAGGGCAAAACGGCCGGCTGGCGGAAGACCGCGGACGGGAGTGTCGTTCAATCTGGATTCCAGGTACGAGACAAGTGGCGCATCATAGCAAGCCAATGTGGCGGAGGATGCCGAATCATTGCATCACGCTCAGCGCCATCAGCAACTGGCCGCTGAAATAGGCCGGCAAGCCCCAGGCTCGCTGCAGAAACGAGGATTCAATCAGCCGGTCACGGGCCACGCTCAGGTCACTGAGGTAGAACAGCGTCGCTCCGACCACGATCAGCCCGCTCCCGCCTGCCCCGACCGTACCGACGGCCAGCGCCAGCATTACCGTGATCACGATACCGTACGCCCAGACCGCCCCATGCATTGCGCCCTCAATCCGCGGCAAGTAACGCCATGCCAGCCAGAAACCGGCGATGAGCAGCACGACGGCAGCGAACGTGACGAACAGCCAATCCACTCCGTGCACGCCGAAGGCTGCGGCATAGGCGACATGACCGAGCAGGAATGCGCTAAGACCAGCCAGGAAAGCGGCCCGCCGGCGCGGAATGAGGAGCACGTCCCCGGCCATGGAAAGCAGCAACCCGACGAGGATGAGGATCCCATAGGTCGAACCCGGGGCGCCGGCTGCCAGCGCGGTCAATACGAAACCCGCCGACGCCACCGGCTTGAACAGCCACTTGCCTCCCCGGTTTTGCCGGTACTCGGCGATCAGCAGCAAGGCCAGTGCAACCAGGGTCAGCGCCGGCCATATCCAGATCGATTCGGTCACGGGTTGTCCTTGAAGTCGAACCAGCCGTCAAGGATAAGGCCGGCCACGCTGGGCGTGGCCGGCAATCGCGGGACATTCGTTCAGAATCGGCCGTTGAGCCGGAGCCAGAAGCTGCGCCCCGGTTCGGGCACACGGGTCGGCTCGGCCCCAAGGTCGGCCAGGCCGCGCTGAATGTGTTCGGCATAGTGACGATCAAGCAGGTTGTCGATGCCGGCGGTCAGGGTGATGCGCTCGGAGAAGTGATGGCCACCGTAGATCGACAACACGGCAAAACCCGACGTCTCGTTCGAGTCGAGCGAGTAGATGGTGCCATGATCGGGATGGACGCGGTCCTGACGCGCCACCGCCCGCAGCAGCCCTCCGGCAAACCAGGTGCCGTCGTCGTAATCCATACCCAGCGTCCCCTCCGCCGGTGGTGTCTGCGCCAGGGGCACGTCGTCGGTATCATTGTCGCTGCGCACCCAGGCCAGCGTTCCCACCAGGCGGACACGCTCGCTCAACTCATAGCTGACATCCATCTCGCCGCCGAAGGTGGTGCCATCGACATTGCGTGCCTCCAGCGACGCCACGCCCGGGGCACTGACCAGCATGTAGTCATCGAGCTTGCCGTAGAACAGCGCCAGCGTGCCGCTCAAGCGTTCACCCTCGTAGCGAAGGCCGGCATCGAGCTGCGTCAGAACTTCGCTGGACAGACCGAAATCACGGCGTCGTTCCCAGAAATCCGCCGCACGCTCGGCCCGGCCGATACCGGCATAGAGCATGACCGGGCTTGACTCCAGCTCATGACTGTAGCGCAGGAAGGCGCTGACCTCGTCAGAGCGATCGACCGAACCCTCGGGTGCTCCGCCCAGGCCGTCGGCAGCCAGCACCTCGGCACGACTGCGATCGACCCGCAACCCGGTGGTAAACCTTCCCTGGTAACCGACTGGGCGCGCCAGCTCGGCGAACGCGCCGTGCTGACGGAACTCGATACTGTCGCTTCGGGGCACGCTGCGAAAATCGAATGCCGCCGGCCCCATCAGGCGATTGGCGCGGTGAATGTCGTCGAGACCATCGACACCGAGCGCCAGCTCGAAATGCTCGGCAGGCGCCACTTCGGCGGCCAGGCGAAACCCGCGCGTGCGCCGATCCGGATAGCTCACCATCGGCATCATGGGCGGCTCACGCAGGGTGAAGTTATCCATCACGTGGTCGATGTCGTTGTAGAACAACATTGCCTCGACCTCGTCGATCATCGGACTGACCTCGCGCCGCAACGCGCGCAGCGACAAGCCGGTGCGGTCGAAGCGGGTGCCGTCCATGCCGCGGTCATCGTATGCCGCCTCGGCATCGGAACGATCAACACCTACTTCGACCAGGGTCTGGGCATCCGGCCGCCAGCCGAACACGCCCGAAGCGCTCCAGCGCTCGTATTCCGAATGCACGCGACGTCCATCACCGGCCTTGTAGTCGTCCTGTTCCGACCAGGTACCGATCACCCGCGCGTATCCTGTTTGACCGCCGGCACTGGCTTCCAGGGTGACGTCACGCCGCCCGAAGCTGCCGATGGTGGTACTCGCGTACCCGGCAACCCGGCGCTCGTCGAATACCGGCTCGGAACGCTCGAAACGCACCACACCGGCGGAGCTGGCGCCGTAACGTACCGATTGCGGCCCCTTGAGCACCTCGATGCTGTCGTAGGCCTCCGGGAAAACGTAGGCGGTGGGTGGATCCATGCGCCCGCCGCAGCCGCCCAGGTTAGTGGTGCCGTCGACGAGGATGTTCAGACGTGAGCCGCCCAGCCCCCTCAGCTCCGGGTCACCGCTGGTGCCACCCTTGCGGCTGAGCGTGAAGCCGGGAATGGACTTCAAATAGGAACCGCCATCGTGCGCCGGCAGAGGCAGGCGCGGCTGGCGCGGATCGGTACTGATGCTGTAGGGGTCGATCATCAGCGGCGCGGTCACCACGATGGTGTCCATCACCAGCATGCCTTTCAACCGCTCGCTGATGAGCTGGCCCCGTTCACTTTCTTCGTTTTCGCCCTCCCGGGCATCGGCTGCCGTCGTCCACGCAAGCGCGCACGACAGCAATACGGCTGGCAGCATGCCAACTGCAAATCTGTTCATGATCTGTTTCTCCTGTTTCTTGACGAGCCGGACATTGGCCGCGGCTCCGATAACATTGCGTCGAGGAGTGGTTTTAGGAGAAACGAATGGGGGGTGCGCGTGTCGGCGGCAGGCCGGTCAGTCCCAGCCCGGCATGGGCCACCCCGGCCAGCACCGGAGGGCGATGGACAGGCGTGGCCATGGCCAGGGAATCCGGTACCGGAACCGGCACGGCGCTGAAAAACACCGATTGCCAGGGACACTCCGGTACGTCGTCGTGTCCGTCGCCATGACCTTCCGAGGCAACCACGCCGTGCAGACCACCGGAAGGACAGACTTTGAGACCGTCCTCGCTCGGCATGTAGCCGTCGACCACCATGCCCCGCGCCAGGACGGCGAAAAGCAGCAACGGTAGCCAGTAGCGGGTATTACGGTCAGTCACGGCAAATCAAGAGCTGGAGCCTGGAATGATGACGGCTCCATAGTAGTACGGGAGATACATCTTCTGCATGATGCATATCAATTTCCCCGGTAAGCTCTGAACAACTCTGCACGGGAATGACGGATCCCTGCGGGTTCACCCGTTTGGGGAATGAAGTTGCGTCCGCGCAGAACCTGTGGCGGGTCGGCGGCTACTTGCCGCGAATGAAGCGGCGGATCTGGCGGCGCTGGCGCTTGTCGGGGCGGCCTGCAGGCCCCTCACCGGCCACCCGCTCCTGACGCAGGCGCTCCAGTTGCGCCTCGCGAGCCTTGCGTCCGGCTTCCGTTTCGGAATACATCTCGCGCGCCAGCGGCGCGGACACTCGCCGTTCGCCGACCTGCTCGACGATGACTTCGAAGATCAGTTCCCCGCGGGTGATCCGCAAGAAATCGCCGACGCGTACCAGCCGCGACGGCTTCGCCCCGGCACCGTTGATTTCGACCTTGCCGCCCCGCAGCGCCTGACCCGCCAGCGACCGTGTCTTGAAAAAGCGCGCGGCCCATAACCACTTGTCGAGTCGTACCCCGTCAGTCATCGAACATGAAATCGCAGGTCATGAATCCATTGGTCCACAGATGAACACAGATCAACACGGATCAAGCATAAACACAAAGGTTTTCTATCTGTGTCCATCTGTGTTCATCTGTGGGCAGACTGTTCATTGTTTCGAACTCTCCAATCGTTCGAGGCGCTGGTTGATGGCGCGCAGTTCCCGGAGCAATTGCTGGCGACCAAGCTCTTCCTCGTCGGCGTGGATGGACTGGGTGGCGGTCACGATGATCGCGATGAACAGGTTAAGCACCATGAAACTCGAAATCAGGATGAACGGCACGAAGTAGACCCAGACCCAGGGATAGACCTCGAGCATGGGACGGGCAATGCCCGAAGACCAGGACTCCAGCGTCATGATCTGGAACAGCGAAAACAGACTGGCCCCGAGATTGCCCCAGTACTCGGGGAAACTCTCGCGGAACAGCATGGTGCCCATGACCGAGAAGATGTAGAACACCAGGATCAGCAACAGCGCCGTCCAGCCGATGCCGGGCAGCGAGCGCATGATCGATTCGATGATGGCGCGCAGCCGGGGAATCTGCGACAGCAACCGGAGCACGCGCAACACGCGCAGCGCCCGCAGGATTTCGAACGGGCCGGCCGCCGGCACCAGCGAAATGCCGACGACGAAGAAATCGAACAGATTCCAGCCCGAGCGGAAAAAGCGCGGGCCGAAGGCGATCAGCTTGAGCAGGATCTCGATGACGAAGACACCGAGAATCGCCGCATTGGCCGTCACCAGGAATCCCCCGGCATGCGCCATCACCGCTGGCGAGGTTTCCAGCCCCAGGATCACCGCGTTGACGATGATCAGGGTAATGATGAAGCGCGTGAACCTGACCCCCTCGACCCAATCACCCAGGCGCAGCCGCCACTGTGAAAAGTGCGTGGTGTCGACCTCAGGACGAGGCGGCATGCTGCCCGTCTCCGCCGTCCTCGTGGTCATTGCCAGTAGCGGTCAGCGCTTCGACCAGCAGTTCATTGACCCGGCGCACGTAGGCGGCCGGGTCGGCCAGTTCGCCACCTTCAGCCAGCAGGGCCTGGTCGAGCAGCAATTGTGAAAGCTCGGCGAAACGCTTCTCGTCGTCGACCCCGGCCATGGCCTTGAGTAGCGGATGACCGGCGTTGATTTCAAGATCCGGCTTTGTCTCGGGCACTTCCTGCCCGGCCTGGCGCAGCATCTTCTGCATCTGCAGCGTCATGCCGTGCTCCTCGGCCACGATGCAGCCCGGTGACTCGGTCAGACGCGTGCCCGGCTGAACGTTGCCGACCGCTTCGCCCAACGCCTTCTTGATGCGTCCGGCCAGCTGCATCGCCGACTCGTCCGGCTCGGCTTCATCGTCGTCGAGCTCCAGCTTGCCGCGCGCGACCGACTTGAGCGGCCTGTCCTTGTACTCGTGGAGGTGAGCGACGACCCATTCGTCAATACGGTCGGTCAGCAGCAGCACCTCGATGTCACGCTTGCGGAACGCTTCCAGATGCGGACTGTTCTCGGCGACTTTCCGCGAATCGGCGGTCAGGTACCAGATCGTGTCCCGTTCCTCACCCATGCGCTCGAT
>SKZJ01000180.1 GCA_007127425.1 Wenzhouxiangella sp. | reverse complement strand
TGGCGGGTAATGGTCCGCGCCGGCGACCGATCACGGCCATCGGCCATGGAGGCCGGCTACAGTTGGCGGGCGTTCCGGTGCCGGCAAAATTGTCTTTTCGCCCACTGACTATGGGCGGTTTCGATCCAGCATGATCAATTCGGATGGTACGGCCAGGGTGGTCGGACCATCCGGGCCGCGATCGGCCGCCGGCGCGGACCATTACCCGCCTTGAAAGGTGGGTGGTTATTCGATCACGGCCATCGGCCATGGAGGCCGGCTACAGTTGGCGGGCGTTCCGGTGCCGGCAAGACCCTCTATTCGCCTCTCGTCGATCAATGTCTTCGATCCAGAGTGGTCAATTCGGATGGTTCGGCCAGGGTGGTGGCTTGATCCGGGACCTTCCACAAATCAAGGAGCCAACGCCGTGCCAACACCACCGTGCGAGGTCCCGGCTCTCCGCTTCGCTCCGACCGGGACGACAGGGGTGGGGCAGTGCATCGTGTGCATTGATCATTGTCCCCGTACAATGTCCCCATGCGATATCTACTCCTGAGTCTCTCGATTCTCCTGCTCACGACGCCAGCGTTTGCCGAGCTGCGTCCGGTTGATGCACCCCCAGGTTCCGGCAGTCTGGCGCCACGCCTGGCGGCCCTCGACGAGGGTGGTGCGGTACTGACCTGGCTGGAACCCGAGAACGACGGTCATGCCTTTCGGTATGCGGTATTCGATGGTCAGGGATTCGGTGACGCCCGGACCATTGCCAGCGGCAAGGACTGGTTCGCCAACTGGGCCGACACGCCGGGACTGTTCGTGCTGCCCAACGGCGATTGGCTGGCGCACTGGCTGGTCAAGTCCGGGCCGGCGACCTTCGCCTATGACGTAGTGATGGCGCGGAGCGACGACGGGGGTGAGAACTGGAGTGAGCCCAAGGTGCCGCATCGTGACGGCACGCAGACCGAGCACGGTTTTGTCAGCTACTTCGCCTGGGATGACGAGACCGCCGGCCTGGTGTGGCTGGACGGGCGCGAGACGGCTACGGATAGTGAATCCGATGAGGATCATTCCGGCCACCATGGCCATTCCGGCGACATGACCTTGAGAGCGGCGCGAATCGGGCCCGGGACCGGAGTGTCGGATAAACACTTGCTTGACCGACGTGTCTGCGATTGCTGCCAGACGGCGTCGGCGATGACGGACGAGGGGCCGGTGGTGATCTACCGCGGACGCAGCGATGACGAGATCCGCGATATCTGGAAGGTGCGCCACGACGGCACGGTGTGGTCGGAGCCGGAACTGTTACATGCCGACGGGTGGCACATCGGCGGCTGTCCGGTCAACGGGCCCGCCCTGATCGCTTCCGGTCAGGACGTGGTCGCTGCCTGGTTCACCATGCCGGACAATGAGCCGCGGGTTCGCGTCGCCATCTCGCGCGACGCCGGAAAAGCGTTTTCCGACCCCCTGGAGCTGGGTGTTGGGCAGGCGCTCGGTCGTGTGGCCCTGGAGTGGGTGGACGACGGCTTTGTCCTGGCCTGGCTCGATGACGCGGGAGCGGGCAGTGCCCTGATGCTGACCGGTTTCGACCTGGCCGGTGAACAGCGCTTCAGTCGCGAGTTGGTCACGATGGATGCCGGCCGCATCAGTGGTTTTCCGATGCTGACCCGGCTGGCCGAAGACCAACTACTGCTGGCCTGGACCGAGCCGGGTGAAGATCGGCGTCCACGCGTGCGCGTTGGGCGCGTTGAGCTGGCGCGTTGAACTACGCTCCATTCTGCCCCGGTTGGGTGTTTTTCTGCCGCAAACGGCCCGTGCTTGACCATGGTCAATGAAATAGGTAAATAAAATACATGATGATAGTGCTACCCCGTTCACCCACAGTGAGGAGTAGCACAAATGAACACCCGCAACCGCAGAACTCTGCATCACCTTATGGGCGTCACGGCCCTCTCCGTGATGCTGGGATTGGGAGGTGCGGCGACCAGTGCGCTGGCCGATGAACCCAGCCTCTCTCCCGAAGATTTCGAACACGCCAAGACCCTTTACTTCCAGCGTTGTGCTGGCTGCCACGGCGTGCTCCGCAAGGGCGCAACCGGTGGCAGTCTCGAACCGAGTGTGAGTCGCGACCTGGGTCAGCATCGCCTCGAACGCATCATCGCGCTGGGCACCGAAGGCGGCATGAACAATTTCGATCATATCTTCACGCCTGAAGAGATCGAGATGGTGGCGACCTACATTCAGATGGAGCCACCCACACCGCCGGAAATGCCGCTGGAATTGATGCGGGAGCGGACTCATCGCCACGTCGCGCTGGATGCATATCCGGACGAGCCGTTGCATGACCGCAACTGGAAGAACTTCTTCGTGGTCATCGAGCGGGATGCCGGGCAGGTGGCCATAGTCGACGGCGACCAGCACGAGATTGTCGCCCACATCGAGACCGGCTACGCGGTGCACGTCATCAAGGGCCAGGAGAAGAACAGCTCAGTGCAGGGCGGCACGCCGGGACGCTTCTGGTACACCATGGGCCGCGACGGCAAGATGACCAAGATCGACCTGTGGCAGACCCCCGAGAACATGCTCGTCGCCGAGACCCAGGTGGCCTATGACGCTCGTGACGTCGCGGTTTCCGGTGACGGCAAGTACGTGATCGGCGGCGGATACTGGCCCCCGCACTTCGTCATCGTTGACGCGCACACCATGGAGCCGTTGAAGGTGGTTTCCTCGCGCGGAATCAATATCGATGGCGAGTATGTCGAGGAGTCCCGCGTGGCTGCCATCTACGACACGCCCAACTCACCGTCCTGGCTGGTCGCCATGAAGGAACTGGGCCAGATGTGGCAGGTGGACTACAGCGATATCGACAACCTGCGCATAGAGCAGATGGATACCGCGAAGTTCCTGCATGACGGCTTCTTCGATCCGACCGGGCGCTACTTCCAGATCGCCGCCAACGCTTCCGACACGATGGTGGTGGTCGACACGCAGACGCGCAAGACCGAGGCCCTGATCGAGGTCGATACCTTGCCGCACCCCGGACCGGGTGCCAACTGGAACGACCCCGAGTGCGGTCCGGTGGCCGGCACCGTACACCTGGGGCTGGGCACGCTGACGGTGTGGGGCAATGACCCGAGCGGCCATCCCGACCATGCCTGGAAGGTGTGCTACACGGTCGAAACCGACGGTCCCGGACTGTTCGTGCGCACCCACCCGAACAGCAAGTACGTCTGGGCCGACCAGACCATTCATCCGGAGCCGGAAGTTCAGCAGTCCGTTCAGGTGATCGACAAGGACAGCCGCGAGATTGTCCGGACCATCCAGGTCACCGAAGCGCCCGGCAGCGTGGCGGTGCACATGGAGTTCAATTCCGACGGCACCGAGGTCTGGGTATCGGTCTGGAACCAGGGCGATGCCGGCGAAGCCAACGGCGAGATCGTCGTCTACGACGCCGAGTCGCTGGAAGAGAAAGCCCGCATCAAGGGGCTGACCACGCCGACCGGCAAGTTCAATGTCTTCAACCGCAAGAACCACGTTACCTGATCACCGGTTGACGTGAGGGACAGGCGGGCGGGCTCATGCCCGTCCGCCGCTCCCCGACCACCACCGGGCATCTCATCCCATCGAACCAGGAAGAGTCGTCATGAAGAACAAGTCGCTGCTTGCCAGGTTGTTGTCACGCAGGGTCATTTTCGGAACATCGCTGGGCGTGGCGCTGGCGTTCATGCTTACCGGGGTCATCCTGTGGGGCGGGTTCAACTGGGCCATGGAGGCGACCAACACCATGACCTTCTGCACCTCCTGCCACGAGATGGCCGAGAACGTTTACGCCGAGTACAAGGGCACGCCGCATTACAACAATCCCAGCGGCGTGGGTGCGACCTGCTCGGACTGCCATGTGCCCGATCCCTGGCATCACAAGGTGGTGCGCAAGGTGGTCGCCTCGCGCGAGCTGTACCACAAGGCCATGGGTACCATCGATACGCCCGAGAAATTCGACGAGCGGCGGCTGGTGATGGCCGAGCGGGTCTGGGACTCGATGAAGCGCACCGACTCGCGCGAGTGCCGCAACTGCCATGACTGGAACTCCATGAACCCCGAATTCCAGAGCCCGCGGGCGCGCAACCAACACAAGTTTGCCATGGAGCAGGGCCATACCTGTATCGACTGTCACATGGGCCTGGCCCACACCGATGTGCATGATCGGCTCTCCGACGAGGAACTGGAGTCGCTGACCGCGCCTCGTGAGGCGCACCGCCAGGAAGTTCCGGAAACATTCCTTGCCGGCATGGCCCGTGCCGAGGCACGGGAGGCCGAGGCGGAAGCGCTGCGCCAGGCCGAGGCCGAGCGTGACCGTGAGCGACGACGGCTGGAAGAAGAGCGCATCAAGGAGGCGGTCGATCGCGCACTTGCCGAGCGCGCCGCCGCAGCCGATGAAGATATTCCGCAGCAGGCCGAAGGAATCGAGTTCGACTGGGCCGGCGTGCCGGAGCAGGAAGTCACTGTGTTCTTCCCCGGTCAGGCATCGATGGAATGGACCCTGGTCGGCCGCATGCATGGTGGCGCCCGAGCCTTCCGTTTCGGGGATACCTGCGAATCCTGCCACGCGCGCGAGACCGACGAAATGGGCGAGAAGATCATCACCGGCGAAACTGCGGAAGAGCAGCCGATCCCGGGCAAGCGCGGTTCGGTGCCGGTGCTCGTCCAGGCCGCCCACGACAGCGA
>SKZJ01000058.1 GCA_007127425.1 Wenzhouxiangella sp. | reverse complement strand
TTTGGGCTCGCTCATTTGGAATGACCAAACCACGCTCGCCCAAGCCAAGCCGGAGCCTCCCGCAGAGGCGCCGTCGCGCCCGTGCAGAGTTGTTCAGAGGTTCCCTAGCAGTCTGGCGGTCGTCAGTTGAGCGCCCCGCCGCAGCTGGACCCCTGGCCGGCGGTGCAGCCGTAGCAGTGATCGGCAACGCCGATCCTGCGCGGCAGCTCCCCCGCTTCGAGCAGTTCACTCAAGTGAGTGCGTGCTTTCTCTCCCCCGAGCGGCAGGGCGAGCATCTGGTTGAAGTCGCAGTCGTAGAGATATCCCTGATAGTCGACACTGATCAGGCTGCGGCACATCACCCCTTTCAGATTCTCTCGCTGGTAGGCATTTTTCAGCAACTCCATGTAGTCGTTGAACTGGTTCTTGGCGGTCAGGATCGCGCCGAATCGCTTGATCGGCATGTTCGTGATGGTGAATAGCTGGTTGAAGCGAATACCGAATTCCTCGTTCAACAGTCGCTTGTAGTCGGCTTCCAGTATCTGCTGATCAGGCGGCAGGGAAGGGCCGAGCGGATTGTAGACCAGGTTGAGTTCCAGTCCGGTTGCCGGGTCTCCGTATCCCAGTTCATTGAGAGTCTGGAGGGCACTGATCGATGCCTTGAACACGCCGTTGCCCCGCTGGGCATCGACATTGTCCTTCGAGTAGCACGGCAGCGAGGCAATGGCTTCGACACGATGCTCGGCGAGAAACTCGCCGACCCATTCATAACCCGGTTCTTCCATGATGGTCGGGTTGAGCCGGTCCATGACGTGAATGTCTTGCGCTCTGGCCTCGCGCACCAGCCAGCGAAATGCCGGGTTCATTTCCGGTGAGCCGCCGGTCAGGTCCAGCGAGTTGACACCGAATCGACTGCAGACATCGAGCGCCTGTTCCATGGTGGCTCGGTCCATCAGTTCCTTGCGGTTGGGTCCGGCGCCGACATGGCAGTGAATGCAACTGAGATTGCACAGGTAGCCCAGGTTGAGCTGCAGGGTATCGAGCCGGTCACGTGCGATGGCGGGGAACTCCGTCTTGACCAGCAGGGGCCAGGTGTCACGCATCCTTGCGGTCACTCCTTGGTTGTATGTTGAAGGCAGCGTTTATGGATCAGGGGTCAGGATTTCCATGCTTTCAATGGCTTCCATGAGGTGCCTCTGCACTGGCATTGGATGCTGGAGTTCCTGCAATTCGACGGCCAGGGGGGCCAGGTCCGCGGCCGTGTCGAGATCGGTCAGCGTCGGAAGTTTCAACCACTCTGCTTTGCCATCCATGGATTGAACGAACTGCTCGAGCGTATCAGGGCGGCTGTAGGTGATGCATGTCCATCGTTTCATCGGTCTTGCATGGTTACTGCCGAAGGTCCAGAAGCCACCGTCGCGGGCCGGACCGATGACGTTACGTGGGTTGGTGCCCTCAAGCCATTGGGCAGCCCGCCGGAGCTGTCCAGCGTCCAGTTGCGGTGCATCGGCACCCAGCAACATGCCACTGCCGTGGCGATCAATGAGTGTATTCATCACTCCTCCCATGCGCTGGCCGAGGTCGCCGCCGCCCTGCGGGATGATCTCCGCCTCATCGCGCCAATGCCCGATGGCTTCGGGGGTCGCTTCGGCCAGTGCCCAGTAGACTGGCCCGACGTCGGCCGACCGGGCGACCGCCAGCACCGCGGCTGCGCATTGACGGTAGAATTCGATCGCCCCGGCCTCGCCGATACCCTCGGCCAGCCGTGTCTTGACCGGCGAGAGGCCGGGGGTCTTGACGAAAATGGCGATGGCACTCATGGGTGATCGGACCGGACGGAATGTCGGGCGTTCCGGATCAGGCGCGCGGCGGCGACCTGGTGGCCCCATGTGGTCCTGACCCAGCCCTGTTCCCGGTAGCGACGGGCGCTGGTGGTGATGCTGGCACCCACGGATCGGATGGGAATACCGGCCATGCCTGCACGAACAATGAAATCAAGGTCCTCGCCGCGCCGCAACTCCTCGCGAAAGCCACCCAACCCCTCGAATACCTCGGCCGGCATGCAAAGGCCCTGGTCGCCGTAGGGTTGCCGGAGCAGCCAGGAGCGAAGGTTGGCGCCCAGTGCGTTCAACCGAACGAGCCAGGGTCCGTCATCGCAGAAGCGAAGCCGGCAGTAGCCGATGGCGGCATGGGTACTGGACGCGAATTCGCTCACGGCATCGACGGTTGTGTCGGTCAATCGGCTGTCGGCGTGAACGAACCAGAGCCAGGAATAACGTGCAGCTGCCGCGCCCCGATTGAGCTGGGCGCCGCGTCCGGCCGGTCCGTGAATCCATTGATCGCAGTAGTCCGGCTTGCCGGGTGCCGGTGCAGTCGCTGACACGATGACCTCGCCGATGCGGTGGTGACGTTTCAGCCTGCTTGCGAGCTCGTCGGTTCGATCATCGGAACCGAGTGGAATGACAGCGCTGAGCTGCAGGGCGGGGCTGGCCTTCATGCGGTCCAATCAACGGTGAAACTCACCGGACCGCTCGGGCTGCTCGACGACTTCGTGAACCTTGATGCGCATGCTGCCGCCGCCAGGCCGGGGCCATTCGATCTGGCCACCTTCCGGCATGCCCAGCAGCGCGCTGCCGACGGGCGCCATGACCGAGATTTTCTCGCCACTGTCGTCAAGAGACTTCGGGTAGACCAGCGTTTTGGACAATTCGTCGCCGCTGTCGTCGATGGAAAACCGCACGGTCGAGTTCATGGTGACGATATCAGCGGGAATCTCCTCAGGCTCGACGACCTGGGCGCGCACCAGTTCGGCTTCCAGTTCGGCCATGCCGGAAAATGCGTTGGCCGGCATGTCTTCGAGCAGTTTCTCCAGGCGCTGAAGATCCCTGGAGCTGATCACGATCTTCGGTCTTTGGGTCATGGCACTGATTTGTCATTACAACGGACTGGGGGAATCGAACGCCGGCCTACCGACTTCTGGTTTCGGCCGATTCGAGCGGAGCCAACGCGTCCAGTGTACCGCTTTTCAACCGCCTCGGGCTCGTCGGAAGTAGCGTTCAGCCCAGTGCAGAATTCGTTCGGGCTTGTTCGCTTTTTTCCACTCGCCGGCTGCGTACTTGTTGGCTTCGTTCCAGGTCGGGTAGGCGTGGATGGTGCCGAGCAGCTTGTTGAGGCCGAGGTTGTGTTTCATTGCCAGCACCAGTTCGGGCAGCATCTCGCCGGCGTGCCGCGCGATGATGGTGGCACCGAGAATGCGATCGCGCCCGGGTTCGGTCAGTATTCGTACCTGGCCGTAGTTGGCGCCGTCGGCGATCGCCCGGTCGAGTTCCTCCAGGCCGTAGGTGGTCAGCTCGTAATCGACTTCCTTCATCTGCGCTTCCTGTTCATTGAGTCCGACCCGGGCGACCTCCGGATCGGTGAAGGTGACCATGGGGATCACGCGGTAGTCGGTGCGAAACGACCACCACGGGCTGACCAGCGCATTGACGGCTGCCGACCAGGCCTGGTGGGCGGCGACATGGGTGAACTGGTAAGGGCCCGCGGCATCGCCGCAGACGTAGATGTTGGGAAAGCTGGTTCGCTGGAAATCGTCGGTGTCAATGCTGCCGTGGGCGGTCAGTTCGACCCCGAGGTCCTCCAGGCCGTAGCCGGCCGTGCGCGGCTTGCGGCCCACGGCAACCAGCAGCTGGTCGAACTCAAAGGCGCGCTCGCCACTTTCCGTGGCACAGACCAGGCGGCCGCGCTTGCCGTCGCGTTCGGCCCGGCTGGCACGGGTCCCGGTGGCGACGTTGACGCCTTCGGCGATCAGGTGCTCTTCCAGCAGTCCGCTGGCCTCCCGGTCTTCGCGCGGCAGCAGGCGTTCGGCCTGCTCGACCAGCGTGACCTTTGAGCCCAGCCTGGCGAAAGCCTGTGCCAGTTCACAGCCGATCGGGCCGCCGCCCATGATGACCAGCCGCTCAGGCAACTCATCGAGACTCCACAGGGTTTCGCTGGTCAGGTAATCGATCTGCTCCAGTCCGTCGATGGCGGGTATGAAGGGTTCGGCGCCGGTGGCCAGCACGATGGCGCGGGCGGAGATGCGGCGACCGCCGACCTCGACTTCCCACGGTGACACCAGCCGGGCTTCGTCTTCAATCACATCCACACCCATGGCCTCGTAGCGTTCGACCGAATCATGCGGTTCGATACGGGTGACGGCTCGGCGCAGGTTGGCCATGACCTCGCCGAAATCGAGTTCGGCCTCCATGTGCCGAATCCCGTAGCGCTTGCTGTCGCGGGCATCTGCCATGATGCGGGCCGTCTGGATCAGGGTTTTGGATGGCACGCAGCCGGTATTGAGGCAGTCCCCGCCCATGCGGTTTTTCTCGATCAGGGCGACCCGGGCACGAACGGTTGCGCCGATATAGGACGACACCAGGCCGGCGGCGCCCGCACCGATCACGACCAGGTTGTAGTCGAAACGCTTCGGCTTGCGATATCCGCGGTAGACGCGCCGACGCTCCAGGAATCGCAGTATCCACCTGAGCAGGAGCGGCAGCAGGCCGAGCAGGGCGAAGGCGCCGATCAGTTGCGGGGAGAGCACGTCGCCGACCGAGTCGACGCGCGCAAGCTGGGTGCCGGCGTTGACGTAGACGATGGTGGCCGGCAGCATGCCGAGCTGGCTGACCCAGAAATAGGTCCAGGTCCGGATCGGGGTCAGCGCCATGACCAGGTTGATGACCCAGAAGG
>SKZJ01000246.1 GCA_007127425.1 Wenzhouxiangella sp. | reverse complement strand
TTGGTGCGGCGCTCGCTATCCGATTCTCGCTCGGCACGCACCAGGTGCAGGAGGGCCGTGGTGATGTCGGTGGACTGGCGTGCCGCGCGGGCGACGCGCAGCAGGCGCTCGCGGGTGCGCTCGGACTGGTCGGGCTGCGACAGCAGCAGTTCGGTGGCCCCGGAAATGACCGCCAGTGGCGTGCGCAGCTCGTGCGAGACATCGGCATTGAAAGCCTTGTCGCGCTCGACCAGTTCCTTGAGCCGGCGGGCGTAGTCGTCGAGCGCGGCGGCCAACTGGCCGACTTCATCGTCGGGGAAGTGCCTGGCCAGGGTGCCGGTCTCGACCTTCTCGTCCATGGTCTCGAGCCGGCGCGCCAGCTCGGTGACCGGCGCCATGATCCGCCGTGACGACCAGATACCCAGCGCCAGCGACAACAGCGAGAAGAGCACGACGGCGGCCACGACCGCGTAGACCAGACGCCGCGCCACTTCACGATCTTCCGACACGTCGTAGGTCAGAAATACCCAGAAGTCGTCGTGCTTGCGCACCACAGCCTTGTAGAACGCGCCATAGGCTTCCACGTCGTGCACGCCGGTGGGCAGCTCACGAAAAGCCTGGGGCACGATTTCGGCCTGCCCGGGCCGGGTCACGTAGCCCTCGATGCGCGTGTAGAAGGGTTCGACCAGCGAGGGGTCATTACGCAAATCAGCAATGTACTGGTCGATTTCCTCGGCCAGGGTATCGGTGATCAGGGCATCAACCAGCCAGCTCTGCAGGAACAGCACAGCGGCCGCGAACAGCACGCTGAGCAGCGTGCCGAACAGCAGAAAGGACAGGATCAGCCGGCTTCTAAGTCTCCGCCGATACTTCATCCGGCGCAACCAGGCAGTAGCCGATGCCGTGACGGGTCTGGATCATGTGGCTGTCGAACGGCTTGTCTATGGCCGCCCGCAGACTGTGGATGTGCACCCGGAGGCTGTCGCTGTCGGGCAACTCCTCGCCCCAGACATGATGCTCGAGCTCACGCCGTGTGACCACGGCCGGCGAGGCCGCCATCAGTTTTTCCAGTAACTTGAGCCCGATGGGATTGAGGTCGATGGACCTGTTGCCGCGCTTGACCGTCAATGTTTCGAGGTTGAACAGCAGATCGCCCACCGTCAGCTCGCGTGGCTTGATGCGCTTGCCGCGGCGCGCCAGGACGGTCAGGCGGGCCTCGACCTCCTTGAGTTCGAAGGGCTTGACCAGGTAATCGTCGGCGCCAGACTCGAAGCCGCTGAGCTTGTCGTCGAGTTGGTCGCGCGCGGTCAGCATCAGCACGGGGGTGTCCTTGCGGCCGTCTTCGCGCAATTTGCGGCAGACATCCAGCCCGTCCATTCCGGGCAGAGCCAGGTCGAGGACGATGGCGTCGAACTCGTTGACCACGGCCAGGTGAAGCCCGGTTACACCGTCGTAGGCGTAATCGACCTCGTGGCCGCGGTCGGACAGGAAGTCGCCAAGATTGGCGGCGATGTCGCGATTGTCTTCGATGATCAGGATGCGCATGCCCATCGTGTCACCTTTCGTGTCAAAAAAATGCCCGGACGGAAGTGACTCCGTCCGGGCCCACATTGCCCCGTAACCGTCGGTGCAGAATCGGCTCGCGTTGTGACACCAACGCTTTGAATCCTACGCCGCACAGCGTTAATGAAACGTTAACCGTTTCACAAGTTCGGGTTAGTTTCCTGAGCCCCTTCAACGCGAGTCGTCGATCAGGTTCATGTCCTGCAGATTGCCGGAAAGCGACTCGGCATCCCCGCCCTCGCTGAGCTTGACGGACAGGCGCACTTCGTTGGCCGAGTCGGCATGCCGGAGCGCCTCCTCGTAGGAGATGAGCCCTTCCTGGTAAAGCCTGAGCAGACTTTGGTCAAAGGTGACCATGCCATGGTGCTCGGAGTCCTTCATGATGGCCTTCAGGTCCTCGATCGCGCCCTTGCGGATCTTTTCCTGCACCAGCGGGCTGTTGAGCAGAATCTCGAGCGCGACGTGCCGGCGGCTGCCGTCCATCGAAGGCAAGAGCTGCTGGGCGACCACGCCCTTGAGGTTGAACGACAAGTCGAGGAGGATCTGTGGATGCCGGTCCTCCGGGAAAAAGTGCAGGATGCGATCCATGGCCTGGTTGGCATTGTTGGCGTGCAGCGTGGTCAGGCACAGGTGACCGGTTTCGGCAAACGTAATGGCCTGCTCCATCGCCTCGCGGGTACGGATCTCGCCGATCAGAATCACATCGGGCGCTTGCCTCAATGTATTCTTCAGCGCCACCTCGAACGATTCGGTGTCGATGCCGACTTCACGCTGGGTCACGAGGCTCTTGCGGTGCTTGTGCACGAATTCGATCGGGTCCTCGATGGTGATGATGTGACCCGAGGCGTTCTGGTTGCGGTAGCCGAGCATGGCCGCCAGCGTGGTCGACTTGCCGGTACCGGTGGCACCGACCATGATGACGATGCCGCGCTTGACCATCGCCAGCTCAGCGAGCGATTCGGGCAGGTCGAGTTCCTCGAAAGACGGAATCTTGGTCTCGATCCGCCGACACACCATGCCGACGCTGTTGCGCTGGTAAAAGGCACTGACGCGAAAACGGGCCGCGCCCTCCAGTGAAACGGCGAACTGGCACTCACGCGTGCCGTGGAATTCCTCGCGCTGTTCGGCGGTCATGATGCCGTCGATGATGTCCAGGACCACGTCGTGGGTCAGCGCTTCGCGCGTGAGCGGCTTGATCTTGCCATGCACCTTGATACAGGGCGGGGCACCCACGGTCACGAACAGGTCCGAGCCTTTGGCCTCGTGCAGTTTGTGCAGCCATTCCTGAATGGTATTCATAAGCGATAGCTCCTTCTTCGGCGGCGTGCCCGGCTCAGGCCAGAGCCTGCTTGTTCTGGGCCTTGCGCTGGGCCTCCTGCTTGGCGACCAGGCCGCGGCGCACCAGCTCGATCAACGACTGGTCAAGCGTGGTCATGCCGACATTGTGCCCGGTCTGGATGGCCGAGTACATCTGCGCCACCTTGTCCTCGCGAATCAGGTTCTTGATCGCCGAGGTGCCGATCATGATTTCGTGGGCGGCCACGCGCCCGCCGTTGATGCGCTTGAGCAGGGCCTGCGAGATGACCGCACGCAGCGATTCGGACAGCATCGAGCGTACCACCGGTTTCTCGTCGCCGGGAAAAACGTCGATGATACGGTCGATGGTCTTTGGTGCCGACGAGGTATGCAGGGTGGCGAAGACGACGTGACCGGTCTCGGCCGCGGTCAGGGCCAGACGCACCGTTTCCATATCACGCAGCTCGCCGACCAGAATGATATCGGGATCTTCACGCAGTGCCGAGCGCAGCGACTGGTTGAAGCCGTGGGTGTCGCGATGCACTTCACGTTGGTTGATCAGGCAACGTTGCGGCGTGTGGATGAACTCGATCGGGTCCTCGATGGTGAGGATGTGCCCCGGCACGGTCTTGTTGAGATAGTCCATCATCGCTGCCAGCGTGGTGGACTTGCCCGAGCCGGTCGGTCCGGTGACCAGGATCAGCCCGCGCGGCACCTCGACGATATCCTTGAACACCGCAGGCGCGTTGAGATCCTCGAGCGTGAAGATCTCGTTGGGAATGACGCGGAATACCGCGCCCAGGCCGCGATGATGGTGGAAGGCGTTGACACGAAAGCGCGCCAGGCCGGGCACCGAGTAGGAGAAGTCGACCTCGAGGTTGGCCTCGTAGTCTCGCCGCTGATGGTCGTTCATGACCGAGTAGATCAGCTCGGCCATGTCCTTGTTCTCGACCGCCGGGGTATTGATACGATGAATATCCCCGTCGACGCGAATCATTGGCGGCAGACCGGCAGAAAGGTGCAGGTCGGAAGCCTTGTTCTTGACGGTGAATGCCAATAGCTCGGTAATTTCCATGTCGCGGATTCCTCCAGCAGCGGGCTCCGCCGATCGCAGCCGATGATGCAACCCTGAGGCTGCTCTGTTTCACGCCAGCGCCGGCAGTAAACTTATGAGCTTCTGATATTAGCCTAATCCGGCCATGAACCCAATGCATAGCGATCAACTCGAACAAGTCCGCGGCCGCATCGCCGATGCCTGCCAGAACGTCGGACGGAACCCGGAGTCGGTGCGACTGCTGGCCGTCAGCAAGACGCACCCGGCCGGCGCCGTGTTGAATCTGCACGAGTCGGGACAGCGCGCCTTCGGCGAAAGCTACGTCGACGAGGCGGTGGCCAAGATCACCGAACTGGCCGACCTGAACCTCGAATGGCACTACATCGGTCCGATTCAGTCGAACAAGACGCGCGCCATCGCCGAGCATTTCGACTGGGTACAGGGCGTGGACCGGACCAAGATCGTTCGCCGCCTGGCCGATCAGCGCCCGGGCGACCGCGCACCGCTGAACGTTCTTATCCAGGTCGACCTTGACGACGAACCGCAGAAAGCCGGCTGCCGTCCCGACGAGATCGCCGAACTCGCCGACATGATTGCCGAGCGCGCAACTCTGCGATTACGCGGCCTGATGGCCATTCCCGCCCCCCGCGAGGATTTTGCCGACCAGCAGGCCGTGTTCGCGCGACTGTTCAGGCTCTACCAGGACCTGCAGTCAGCGCACCCGGAGGTCGACACCCTCTCGGCCGGCATGAGCGCCGACCTGGAAGCCGCCATCGCCGCCGGCAGCACGATGGTGCGGGTGGGCACGGCGTTGTTCGG
>SKZJ01000145.1 GCA_007127425.1 Wenzhouxiangella sp. | reverse complement strand
GCCAACCGGGTAACCGAAACCGCGGCCAGCGCGCATTTTGTCAGCCGCTTCCGGGACGGCGACCACCTGATCCTGCATTCCGACCGCCGCGCCGATGCCATCATCCTCGAAGCGCTGATGCACGATCAGCCCGACTCCGACCTGATTCCGAAACTCGTGCAGGGCCTGCAGGCCCATCGCACGCGTGGGCGCTGGCCCAGCACACAGGAAAACGCCTTCGTGCTGATTGCCCTCGATCGGTATTTCCGCCAGTACGAAGACCAGGAGCCGGACTTCATCGCCCGCGCCTGGCTGGGCGAGGGCTTTGCCGGAGAGCATCACTTTGCCGGCCGCACCACCGACTACCACCACGTCGAGATCCCGATGGCACACGTTGCCGGCGAAGGCGGTGAGCATGACCTGATCCTCGACAAGGACGGGGCAGGGCGGCTGTACTATCGTGTCGGCCTGCGTTACGCCCCGAGAAGCCTGCAGCTTGATCCGGCCAGCCATGGATTCGAGGTCGAACGCCGCTATCGCGGGCTCGACGACGAGGACGATGTACGCCGACTCGAGGACGGTAGCTGGGAGATCCGCGCCGGGGCTCGCGTCGCTGTCGAACTCACCCTGGTGGCACCGACACGCCGCTACCACGTCACCCTGGTCGATCCCTTGCCGGCCGGGCTGGAAGCCATCAACCCCGCCCTGGCAGTCAGCGATGTGCCCACCGATGACCCGTCGGCGTCACGCCGGCAAGGACGCGGTGGCTGGTGGTGGGGTCCGTGGTACCAGCACCAGAACCTGCGCGATGAACGTGCCGAGGCTTTCACCACACTTTTGTGGGGCGGGGTGCATCACTACACCTACCATGCCCGCGCCACCACACCCGGAGAGTTCGTGGTCCCGCCGGCTAAAGCCGAGGAGATGTATCACCCTGAAACCTTTGGCCGTAGTGCATCGGACCGGGTGCGGATCATCGACTGACCGCGTGTCCGCTCGCTGTAGTATCTTGAGCCCTGCGATTTTTCTGCAGAGGGCTCCAAAGCAATGACGAAGCTGCTTTCCGCCATCGGGTTACTGTTGTTAATGTCTGCCGATTCGGTGATGGCCGGCAGCGGCCACTACTGGCGTCTGGGCGTCGCCGGGGAAGACTCGCGCGACGCCACATTCCTGGACCGTGACTGCGATCCGGCAGGACAAGCCGCCCTGTTCGGTTGTATCGATGGCCAGGATGGCCAGGCAATCGGCGCCAGGGGTGACTTCGGACGCAGCCTGGGGATTCAACTCGCACGGGGCATGCATATCGGCGAGGCCTGGCGGGCGGAACTGGAAGTCGTCTACCACCACGGATTCGATTTCGAAGGCAATGCCAACTTTCTTGATGCGGGCGAGCACCAGCCGGTCGAGGCTTCCGTCAGTCACGCTCGTGCCGGCGTCAATGTCTACCTCGACCTGGCCGCCGCCTTCGCCCGTGATGCCGCCGCTTTCGAGCCTTACCTGGGTGCCGGAGTCAACGCGGTACGCAACCGCCTGGGTACGATGACCTATTCATTCCCGCAACTGGGCAACCAACCGGCCCTGACAACAGTGCCGGGCGACAGCGAGATCGGCCTGGGATGGATGGTGACGCTTGGCACCGGTATCGAACTGTCACCGCGCAACATGCTCGACATCGGGATCAGTTGGCACGATCACGGACGGGTCGAGACCGCGGCTGGCGACATCGATATCATCCGGGGCGGCGATACCATTGCCAGAGTGGGGGTCGGTGCAACCGGCTCCCGGCTCGAGACCGTGGGCGTGATGGTCGCCTGGCGCCACTATATCCGCTAGAAGACCGCACCAATGAGCGCAGGAAGTTCTAACAGTAACCACCTGAGCTGGGCCAGTCTCGGGCTTCATCTGTTGGTATTGGTAATGTGGCTGGCCGCATTCGTGCTGGCCGCACTGCTCGAGTACGCGCCGCACGCCAGCCTCTGGTTTCCACCGGCTGCGATCACTTTCGCCGCGCTGATGGTGCTGGGTGTGCGCATCCTGCCCGTGCTGTGGGTCGCCTGCATGGTCGCGACCTTCCTGACCGACCGGATCTACGATCAGTCGCTTGCGCTGTCGGAAATCCTGGTCTCGGGCGTTTTCTTTGCATGCGCGCACACGGCAGCATATGGCCTGATCGCCATCCCGCTGCGCCGCATGGCCTGGGAAACATCTCCGGCGACGACACTGCGCAAGGTCACCTACCTGCTTGTCGGGGGAGGCATTGCTTCCGGCCTGGCGGCCATGCTGGGCAGCGCCGGCCTGACCGTGACCGGAATGATCGATGCCGATGAATTCCTTCCCTTGCTGGCACCCTGGTGGATCGGTGATTACGCCGGGTTGTTGACCCTGGGTCCGATTGTCGCCGTGTTCCTGGTATGGCTTGCCGGGCTGGCCGGCGGCAATGTGCCACCCGGTGTCCAGCAGTTCACGAAGTCTGCACAGACGCGGCCACTGACCCTCCGCTATACCGGCAAGCTGCTGGTACTGCTTGGCACCAGTGCCCTGGTGCTGGCGGGTGCCGCCATGCTGCCCGAGCACGAAACGATCATCTTCCTGATGTTCTTTACCGTCATCATCCAGCTATGGATCGTACATACCGAGGCCGAGCTGGGCTCGCTGATGAGCATCGCGCTCGTCAGTTTCCTTGTCGTGCTCGCAACATGGTTCTTCGGTCTCGGTGACCAGGCACTGATCCTGCAGTTCGTGATCATCACGGTCGCAGCCAACAGTTACTTCGGGCTGGCCGTGCCATCGCTCTACAGCGACAACCGGCGACTGCGCCACCTGCTGACCCACGATGCCCTCACCGGCGCGCTGACCCGTTCGTTTTTCGAGGACGGTGCCCGTACCGGCATTGATACCGCTCGCTACCGCGGCGAGCCGGCCGTGTTGATCATGGTCGACCTCGACCGCCTCAAGTCCATCAATGACCGGCATGGTCATGCGGCCGGCGACCGGGCGCTGAAGATCCTGGCGGATTGTTGCCGCGAACCACTGCGGGCCGGACAATTGCTGGGACGTCTGAGCGGGGACGAGTTTGCCATCTTCCTGCCACAGACCGATGCTGCCGGGGCGGCAGAAGTGACCGAAGAGATTCGGCGCTCGCTGGCCGAAGCACCCGCGATATCCGGTAGCGAACGGCCCAGTGCAAGCTTCGGGATCGCCGAAATGAAACGGCAAACCCAAACCTACGATGAGTTGCTGGCCCGGGCGGACCTGGCCATGTACGGCGCCAAGCCGTCGGGCTGAGTCAGTCGGAAAAGCCGATCCGAAACCTGGTTTCGGACCGGCCAGATGAATCAGGCTGCGCGACGCGAGCGCGAGTGGCGTTGGCCGCCCTTGCCCTGATTGCGTGCACCCGACGGTTTCCCGCTGCCGCGGTTGCCGCCGTTGCCTCGGTTGCCACCGCCACCACGACCCCGGCGGGGCGGGGAACTCGGTGATCCCTTGGATAACGGTTCGGTGGGTTCGTAGCCATCAACGGTTTCGGTCGGAATCTCGACCTTGACCAGCTTGCGGATATCTTCGAACAGGCCATGTTCGCTGCCGGAAACCAGTGAAACCGCCAGCCCGTCACGCCCGGCACGACCGGTGCGACCGATGCGATGCACATAATCTTCCGGCACGTGGGGGATGTCGTAGTTGACCACGTGCGGCAGTTGATCGATATCCAGGCCACGGGCCGCGATATCGGTTGCTACCAGCACGCGGACCTTGTTCTTCTTGAAGTCGCCAAGCGCCCGGGTGCGTGCACCCTGACTCTTGTTACCGTGGATGGCAGCAGAAGTCAGACCGTCGGTCTCGAGCTGTTTTGCCAGGCGATTGGCACCGTGCTTGGTGCGGGTAAACACCAGCACCTGGCGCCAATCTTTCGAGCCGATCATCCAGGACAGCAGCTCGCGCTTCTTCTTCTGGTCGACGCGAACGGCTTGCTGGGCGATGGCATCAACGGTGGAGTTGGGCGCTGCGGTTTCCACACGGACCGGATCATTGAGGTAGCGTCGGGCCATCTCGGTGATCTCTTTCGAGAAGGTGGCCGAGAACAGCAGCGTCTGGCGTTGCTTGGGCAGGGCCTTGACGACGCGCTCGATGGCCGGTCGAAAGCCCATGTCGAGCATGCGATCGGCTTCATCGAGAATCAGCGTCTCAATGGCGTCGAGCCGCACCGTGCCCCGCTCCATGTGATCGATCAGGCGCCCCGGCGTGGCGATCAGAACGTCGATGCCACGCTTGAGCTTGGTGATCTGGGGGTTGATGTTGACGCCGCCGAAGACTTCCAGCGATTTCAGGTTCAGGTGACGACCGTAGGCGCGCAGGTTCTCATGAACCTGGGCGGCCAGTTCACGGGTCGGCAGCAGGATCAGTGCGCGCGGTCGCGGATGACCGGCACGACGCTCGGAGAGCTGGTGCAGCAAGGGCAGCGTGAAGGCCGCCGTCTTGCCGGTACCGGTCTGCGCACTGGCCATCAGGTCGCGCCCTTCGAGCACGACGGGAATGGCCTTTTGCTGGACCGGGGTAGGTTGTGTGTAGCCCTGCTCGCTCACGGCGCGCAGAAGCTCGGGCTTGAGCCCGAGGGAGTCGAATTGCATGTTGTCTTTCCTTGTTTGAAAGTTGTTACCAAGGCTTTCCGTCCGGAGAAATCCGGACAACGATCAAATCGGGGAAAGGCCTTGGTCTGCATGCAATCGCCGAGAGGGCG
>SKZJ01000170.1 GCA_007127425.1 Wenzhouxiangella sp. | reverse complement strand
GGGTTACCGTCGCGGTCCTGACGGGTCACCGCGGCGTGGATGCCCAGCCAGGGATTGACCGGCTCGACCGGGAAGTCCGAACCCAGCGCCAAGTGCACGCCGGCATCGAGGATGCGCTGCCAGGCATAGGCGCCGGCCAGCCGTTCGGCACCGACCCGATCTTCGGCCCACCGCATGTCGGAGGTGGCATGAATGGGCTGCATGCTGGCGATGATGTCGTGTTCGGCCATGCGCGGGATATCATCCACGGCGATGATCTGGACGTGTTCGATGCGATGCCGGCCGGGGTTGGCCGGCTGAGCCTCCTGTCCGGCGATCAGTGCCTCGAGGACCTGCCGGTTGGCGGCATCGCCGATGGCGTGAATCCCCAGTTGCAGTCCACAACCCATGGCACGGTCGACCATGGCTTGAAGTTCGTCGTCGGCATGGAACAGCAGGCCACGATTGCCGGACTCGTCGCTGTAATCGTCCAGCAGGGCCGCCCCCCGGCTGCCCAAGGCCCCATCGGTATAGAACTTGACCGCCCTCGCGGTCAGCCGTTCGCCTTGCCAGGCGCCGTTGTCGCAGAGCCACTTCAGCATCTCGGCATCGCCGTCGGCCAGGGCATGGATGCGGACAGTCAATTCGCCGGCCTCGTCGCGCCGCTTGAACTGCATGAAGTCGGCCAGTGAACTGCCGGCATCGTGGACGCCGGTCAGGCCGTAACGGGCAATTTCGGCCAGCGCCAGGTCCAGCGCCAGCTCACGCTCCTTGCCGGTGGGCTCGGGCATGGCATCGGCGACATATGGCATGGCGGTATCGATCAGGATGCCGGTGGGCTCGGCATCTTCATCTCGATGGATATTGCCCCCCTGCGGCTGCCAGTCGCCGGCCAGATCCTCGGTGGCATGCTCCAGCGCCGCCGAGTTGACCCAGGCGGCGTGACCATCCACGCGCACCAGGTACACCGGGCGATTCGGAAAGGCTTCATCCAGGTCGGCGGCGGAAGGAAACTCACGGCCTTCCCAGCGGGTCTGGTCCCATCCGCGACCGGTCAGCCAGGCATCATCCGGAAGGTTCTCGACATGCGCCTGCAACCGCTTGATGACCTCGTCGACACTTTCGGCTCCGACCAGGTCGGCCTGCAGCCGCGCCAATCCCAGGCCCATGACATGGCCGTGGGCGTCGATCAGTCCGGGCAGGACGACCCGCCCGTCCAGGTCGGTCGGCTCCAGTTCCGGAAAGGCCTCGGCGAGCGAGTCGGCATCGCCGACATGCACGATGCGACCGCTGGCGTCCCAGGCCAGCGCGCTGGCCTCGGTGCGGTCGGCATCGAGGGTGTGGATACGGGCGTTGACGACGCCCTCCACGGCTGCCTGCAGCGGCACGGCGAATATCAGCGCCACGAACAGCAAGCCCAGACGAATAATGGAATGCATGGTGGATCTCCTGCGTGTTGATTCGTTTCCGGCCTGCAGTCTCCCCGGCTGTCGTCAATCCGTCAAGGACTCGACATGCTGTCGACCGTCGCAGTCACGTCGAGGTGACGACAGCCCGTTTCGAACATTGATATTTTTGATCATTGGAGTTTGTTTGGAATTTGGTGCTTGGTGATTGGAGTTTCCGAGCATTGGGGTTTACAGCTCCCCTATCGGGAACTCCAAAGACTGATCCCCATTCAGGTGATCGGTATAATTGGAGTTATGTCAGTCCACGCACCCGGCCCGGAAACCCACGTCTATCGCCCTGTCGAACTGAACCGCGAGGTCCGGCTGCATATCGAGGCGGGGTTTCCTCGGCTGTGGCTGGCCGGCGAGATCTCCAACCTCGCCCGACCGCCCTCAGGGCACCTCTACTTCACTATCAAGGACGCCCGTGCCCAGATCCGCTGCGCGCTGTTTCGCGGCAATGCCTCCGGCATGGGTTTTCGGCCCGACAACGGCATGGAAGTGCTGGTGCGCGGCCGCCTGAGCCTGTACGAGCCACGCGGCGACTACCAGCTGATTGCCGACGCCATGCTCGAGGGCGGCGCCGGCGCGCTCAGCCAGGCCTTTGAGGCACTGAAAAAGAAGCTCGAGGCGGAGGGACTGTTCGACGATTCGCACAAGAAGCCGCTACCCAGATGGCCCGAGCGCATCAGCGTGGTCACTTCGCCTTCGGGCGCGGCCATTCGCGACATACTCGAAACGCTCAACCAGCGCTGGCCGGGTGCCGAAGTTCGCATCTATCCCAGCCAGGTTCAGGGCGAGACCGCCCCGGCCGAACTGATCCGCGCGTTGTCTGCCGCCGATCGGCACGGTTACGGCGATGTCATCATCCTGGCACGCGGTGGCGGTTCCCTGGAGGACTTGTGGGCCTTCAACGACGAGCAACTCGCCCGCACCATTCACGCGCTCGACACCCCCATTGTCTGCGGTGTCGGCCATGAAACCGACTTCACCATCGCCGATTTCGTCGCCGATGTGCGCGCGCCGACACCGACGGCAGCCGCCGTGGCCGCGACGCCGGATGGACCGGCGCTGCGGCTGCAACTGGGCCGGCTCGACCAGCAACTGTCGCGGGCGATGGAACAGAATCTGCAACGGCGCATGCAGGCACTGGACTTTGCCGACCGCCGCCTGGCCCGACAGCATCCCGAGCGCCGCCTCGACGAACTGGCTCGCCGCAACCAGGAGTTGGCCCGGCGCGCCGAAGCCGCTGTTCGCCGCCAGATCGAGTCGCGTGAAAGACTGCTTTCCGGCCACCTCGCACGACTCTCTGCCTGCCATCCGCGGCGACAGATCGACCGCGCCGCCCGCGATGCCGACAGCCTGAGACTCCGCCTCAACCGCGCCATGAAATCACACCTGGACACGGCAGGTCAGCGACTCGGCAGTACCCTTCGTGCGCTCAACGCAGTCAGTCCACTGGGCGTGCTGGAGCGGGGCTACGCGGTGGTTCGAGACCCTGAAGGCCACGCACTCACGCAGCCCGAACAGCTTAAAAAGGGCTACCCCATCAATATCTTGATGGACCAATTTGAAGTGGATGCTGAAGTGACTTCCGAGCCGCGCAAGAGCCGCCTGAAATGAGCCGCACCCTGACAGGAGAGGTCGTTCACGAAACCGAGGTCAAGCGCAGCCGCTTCATCGCACACGCGGCGCCGGTCGCCGACGAGGACGAGGCGCGCGCATTCCTCGAGCGTATAGGGGACCCTTCGGCCACACACAACTGCTGGGCCTTCAGGGCCGGCGACCAGTATCGCTTCGACGACGACGGCGAGCCCGGCGGCACCGCCGGCATGCCCATCCTCCAGGCGATCGAAGGCCAGGGCTTCGACCGGGTCGTGGTCGTGGTCACGCGTTACTTCGGCGGCACCAAGCTCGGCACCGGGGGGCTCGCACGCGCCTATGGCGGGACCGCCGCTGAAGCTCTGCGCACGGCCGAAAGCCGCCCGCTGGTCAAAAAGGTCCGGTTGCGACTGGCGCTGCCTTTCGAGCACATCAACGCCGCCCACCAGGCCATGGAAAGCCACGCTGCCGACAAGCTCGACGAATCCTTTGACAGCGATGGCGTTACCCTGGTCGTGAGCCTGCCCCAGGCCAATCGCCAGGCCTTCGCCGACCATCTGCGCGACCTCGCCCGCGGGCAGGCCCGCATCGCACGCATTTGAGTAACGCTTTCATGACCCCAACACTCTGGATTCTTCTTGGCCTCGCCGCACTTGTCATCCTGACGCTGGCCGTTTACGCCGCGTTATTGTGGCGGCGGGTTTTTCAGCAACAGCGAGAAAGACAGGAGGCCATCAATAGCCGTAATGCACGTCTGTTCGAAAGCATCCGGGACATCTCCCTGGCCATGCAGCAGCGGCAATGCGCCCTCTCGGAAGGCTGTATTCGGCTCACCGTATTACTCGACCACCTCGTCTTGCCGGACAACCCGGACTTCCCCCATCTCTACCCGGCCATTCACGAGATGCATGAGCGCATCAAGCACATGCCCACGCACGACGCCCGCAAGTCCTTCCCACGGCAAGCCATCGAACAAATGGATGAAGAACGCGAACGCCATGAAGTCGACATGGCCAGCGACATCCAAGCTGACGTCGACCGCTTGCTAGACTGGGTACGCAAGAAACGGGCCTGACCGACAACCACCGTGCTAACGTCGACCCGCTTGCGGATGGACTCGTCAACGACATGAGCGAGCAACCGACAACCGAACTGCATATCGCCATCATCGGCGCCGGTTTCAGCGGCCTGGGTGCGGCGATTCGGCTCAAGCAGCAGGGTATCAAGGACTTCATGGTCTTCGACAAGGCCGAAGGCGTGGGCGGCACCTGGTGGGTCAATCGCTACCCGGGTTGTGCCTGTGATGTGCCCTCGCACCTGTACTCTTTCTCGTTCGCCCCGAATTCGGACTGGAGCCGTCGATTCGCGCCGCGTGCCGAGATCCAGGTCTACCTGCAAGACCTCGTCCAGCGATTTCGGCTGACAGAGCGGATTCGCCTCAATACAGAGATCGTCCGGGCGAACTGGAGCGCCGAGGACCGGCGCTGGCACCTGGTCGACGCCACGGGGCACCGTTGGCGCGCCCGTATCCTGGTGCCGGCCCTGGGCGGGCTGTCGCGTCCGGCCTGGCCCGATATCACGGGTCTGGACACTTTCGCCGGCGAGATCGTGCATTCCCAGCAATGGGACGAACGGCTCGATCTGTCCGGCCGGCGCGTGGCCGTGATCGGCACCGGCGCTTCGGCCGTGCAACTCATTCC
>SKZJ01000263.1 GCA_007127425.1 Wenzhouxiangella sp. | reverse complement strand
GCCTTCGTATCGGCGGCCTGGGCGTCGGCAATCGCATCGTCCAGGCACTTGACCAGATCCGGATTGAGGGCGTTGACAGGCGGACGATCCAGCCGCAATTCCAGGATGTCGTCGGCGTGTTCGATTTTCTCGAGCATGTTGATTTGCAGATTCTTTTGGCAAGGCTCCATTATGCCCCAGTGTCACGGTGACGGTGCCCAAGGGCATGCCCGGCGCAAGAATTCGGAGGCCGGTTGCGCAGGGACCAGGGAAGCGGCGATCAGTCCCTGGGCCTGACTCGCAGCACGACCTCGTGCCGGCCACCTTCGCTGTCGATCAACTCGACGTCGATGGTATCGCCATCTTCGAACTGCCCCTCTGGTTCGAACAGCATGAGGTGGCGGCCACCTGGCTGCAGCACCACCATCTTCCCGCTGGCTACAACCAGTTCCTCGATACGTCGCATGCGCATCACGCCATCGTCCATGGTCATGGTATGGATTTCGACCCGCCCGAACTGCCGGCTCGTCGCATCGACAAGGACGATGTCGGCGTCGCCGGGATTGTTGATGGTCACAAAGCCTGCCATGGTCCTGCCCGGAGGTGCCAGAGGCGACCAGGGATCGTCGAACTGCAGTGGGGAGTCAGCCATCGCCAGGTTGAGGCCCAGCAGGAAAACGGCAACGGTGAGAAAGTGAAATCGGTTCATAAGCAATACCCATCAATATACGACCTGATCATTATCCCAGATTTCCCGAGGCTTCCTGGCCCCTGATCCCTGTTTCCTGGCCCTGATCCCTGCCCCCTCAATCCCGCATGACTGCCGCCCCGTTTTCCCCTTACCATTGATCGGGTCACCCTGACCGGATCGAATGCGTGTTTGAAACCGAGCCGACCACCACTGCACTGCTGCTGGCCGCCTTCGGCTTCCTGTTGTTGCTCAGCGTGTTATTCAGTAGAGCCTCGGAACGGATCGGCATTCCCGTCGTCCTGGTTTTTCTGCTGATCGGGCTACTGGTCGGCTCCCGGCTGCCGGAACACTTCGACGATTTCGAGGTTGCCTTCCGCATCGGCACCATGGGCCTGGTCCTGATCCTGTTCGACGGCGGGCTCAACACCCCGTTCCGACAAGTGCGGCAGCACTTGGTCCCCGCCTCACTGCTGGCGACGGTAGGCGTTGCCGGAACGGCTGCAGCTGTAGCCACCGTCGCCTGGCTGATGGGCCTGGGCTGGATGGAGGCCCTGTTGTTGGGGGCGATTGTCTCCTCGACCGATGCCGCGGCGGTATTTTCCTCGCTGCGGGGTTCCGGCGTCCAGCTCAGGCGTCGGGTCGGGGCGACCCTGGAGCTGGAATCCGGCCTCAATGACCCGATGGCGGTCATCCTGACCATCACTCTGACCGCACAGTTGATCACCGGCGACCCGTTCACTCCAGTGGCATTCCTCGCCGAGGTCTTCTTGCAACTGATCGTGGGGTTGGCCACCGGGCTGCTGATCGGCTGGCTCGGCACCCACTTGCTGGCGCGTATCCGCGTTCCTGCCGCCGGGCTCTACCCGGCGCTGACCCTGGCACTGGCATTGCTGGCATTCGGGTTACCGACGTTGTTCATGGGGTCGGGTTTCCTGGCCGTCTACATCGCCGCACTGATGCTCGGTAACCAGCGCCTGCCCTATCGATCGGGCATTCTGCGCGTGCACGACGCGATGGCGTGGCTGGCACAGATCTCCATGTTCCTGGTACTCGGCCTGCTCGCCATTCCTGAAATTCTCATCTCGGCCGGCTGGCGCGGGCTGGTGTTGGCCCTGGCGCTGGCTCTCATCGCTCGCCCGCTGATGGTCGTGCTTTGCCTGGCGCCCTTCCGGTACAGCGTACGCGAGACTGGCTTCGTTTCCTGGGTCGGCCTGCGCGGCGCAGTACCGATACTACTGGCAACCTTCCCTGTGCTGGCCGGCGTGGAAGGCAGCCAGCAACTCTTTCACCTGGTCTTTTTCATTGTCGTCGTCAACGCCCTGATTCCGGGCGCCACCGTGGGCTGGGCGGCCCGATTATTCGGAGTGGAAAGGGCGGGCAGAGAGCGGCCCACTCCGGTACTCGAAATCAACGCGATCGACAGCCTGCCGGTACAGATCATATCGTTCAGGCTCGATCCAGCCGCCATGGCCACGGGCAACCCTGCCGGCATGTTGCCATTGCCTCCGGGGGCCGATATCCTGCTGCTGGTGCGGGGGAAGCAAGCGCTACCGGTCGATGCCGATACCGTACTGGAGGCCGACGATCACGTTCATATCATGGTGCGACCGGACGACAAACGTGCCGTGGAGCTGCTGTTCGGATTGCGCGAAGAAGACTGATCGATCCACCTCGGGATCACGACTCCTGTGACCAGATCTCACACAGTTGCCTGAGAATGGCCGCGGTCGCGCCCCACACCAGGCGTGGCGTGGTGGCCATCGATATCAATTCCCAGCGATGCCTGCCGCGGATGACGTGGTGAACGCGATAGCTTTCCGGGCAGACAACCGTCTTCCAGGGCAGGCCGAACACCGAATCGACTTCGCTCGGACAAGGCACAGGCTCGGGATCACCGCGGACCAGCGCGACCACCGGCACCACCCGGTAACCGGTAATGGTGTCGAATTGATCGAGCAGCCCCAGCGGCCGGATATAGGACGGCCCAATGCCCACTTCTTCGGCGGTTTCGCGCAGCGCCGTTTGCAAGGGAAAATCCTCGTCATCCTGTCGCCCGCCGCCGGGCAGCGAAACCTGGCCGGCGTGACGCGGAAGCTGGCGACTGCGTACCGTCAACAGGACTTCCGGCGCGTCGCTTTCGAGGATTGGAATCAGGACCGCAGCGGCACGTGGCCGCCATGAAGCCCCTGCCTGCGGGCGGTAGCCATGGACAGGCACATCGGCGAGCCGGCTATCGAGTGGGTGGAGCGAACGGGCCAGATCATCGATCCGGCCGCGCACTCTATTCATCGAACAATTGCTGCGCCCTGTGCGGCAACTCATCCATGACGATGCGGCGCTGCTCGGGCGTATAGCTCAGCCAGGCGGTAATCTCTTCACCACTCCGGAAACACCCCACACAAAGATCACCGGGACCCAGCGTACAGGTCCCGATGCATGGGGATTCGATCTCCGGGAGCAGCCTGACCGGATCGCTCATCGGCCCCTCTTACTGACCGGGGGCCTGAGCGGCCTCATCCATGTCTTCAGGCTCGCCGATCTTGACCAGCCGGATATCGAACTGCAGCGCCTCGTTGGGCCCGATCATGGGCGGATCGCCGCGAACGCCGAAAGCCAGCTCCGGCGGCAGGAACACCTGCCACATGTCTCCTTCTCGCATCAGCGGCAGCACTTCCTGCCATCCTTCGATCACGGAGTTGACCTGGAATACGGCCGGGACGCCACGACGGAAGGAACTGTCGAACTCGCGGCCATCGGTCTTGGAACCGCGATAGTGGACAGTCACCACATCATCCAGGCTCGGTCTCGCACCCTCGCCTTCTTCAATCACGCGATACTGAACACCGCTGGGCAGAGCGACAATCCCTCTGCGGGAACTGTTCTCCTCGAGGAACTGCTCGGCGCGGACCTGGTTTTCTTCGGCGAGCTGCTGGAATGCTTCCATCCGCTCCTGGCGAATCTGCTCCTGCAGCGCCATCATCAACTGGCGCATCTCGGCCACTTCCACCCGCGGTTCGCGCTGTTCATGGGCATCGCGTATGGCCTGGAAAACTGCCTCCAAGTCTAGGTCGATATCGTAACCGCGCAGTTCGGCTCCGAACTCGTAACCAATGGAATAGCCGACCTTGCCGGCTTCGGATTCCAGATCCTGGGCTGACGCCTGGGCGGCGAGGAGCGTGGCCGCAACCAGGGCCGGGATTAATTTGTACATGCTGCCTCCAACTTTAGAGAGCTTGATTGGGAATGAACGAAAAAGGAGCCATTGTACCTGACCGCTCAAGTTCCTGGCCATGAGCAGCCTGGCCGAATCACGTCTCGATCCGACGCCCAAATTCGGCGCAAGTAATGGACCCGACCAAACCGGCAACGGTTCCCCTGAAAGAGAAGGTTAATTTTACCCATAATGCGGTATATTTCGCCTCCTTTTATTGCGTGCGCTCGCTAGACCACTGATTTTCATGGACTTGTATTTTGGCACATTAATTGCTTTTCTTTAGGCGACTGACAACTGCAACCGTTTCAATTCACAGGAGTGAAGACATGGGTATCTTTTCCCGCATGGGCGACATCATCAATGCCAACCTCAACGCTGCACTGGAAAAGGCCGAGGATCCCGAGAAAATGATCCGCCTGATGATCCAGGAAATGGAAGACACCCTGGTGGAAGTGCGCTCGGCCACCGCCAAATGCATTGCCGAGAAGAAGGAACGCACCCGTCTGCTCAAGCGCCTCGAGCAGCAACGGATCGACTGGGAACGCAAGGCCGAGCTCGCCCTCGAGAAGGAGCGCGAGGACCTCGCTCGGGCGGCACTGACCGAGAAGACGGCCCTGACTGATCGCATCGGCTACCTGACCGAGGAGCTGGCGCACTACGAGGACCAACTGGCCAAGTACGACGAGGATATCGGCAAACTGCAGGCCAAGCTCACCGATGCCCGTAATCGTCAGCGCGCCCTGGTCATGCGCCACCGATCAGCCAACGATCATCTCAAGGCAAAGAAGCACATCTACAACGACCGGGTCGAGGAAATGCTGCACCGCTTCGACGCCGCCGAGGAGCG
>SKZJ01000227.1 GCA_007127425.1 Wenzhouxiangella sp. | reverse complement strand
GGCTCGGGCTCCGGCTCCGGTTCGGGCTCATCGAAGCTGGCGACCAGGGTGACGCCGGAATAAGCCTCATAGCCGTGCAACATCACGTACCAGGTGCCGTCTGCCGGATTGTCGAAGGTGCAGGTCTCGTCATTGCCCCACTGGTACGGACGGCAGTCGTAGCTCGACAGCGTCGGCTCGGCACCGTAGCGCACGTAAAGGTCGACGTCGCCGCTACCACCGCTGGTGGAAATCTCGAGATTCTCGGCATCGGCCGGGACCTCGATGAAGTAGTGCGTTTCGGAGCCGGTGGCGCCGGACAGATCGGTCAGGGCAACACCATTCTGCAGCTCGGCGGAACCGTCGCCACCATCGTCACCGCCATCATCACCGCCGTCTCCGTCAAACAGGGAATAGGCGAGCAGATTGGGCGAGCCGCTACCGATGCTGGTGAGGCGGCCAACCGTGGCATTGTTGTAGATGGCGTTCTCGACCTGGGTCGGTGAAGCCGACGGGTTGTCGGCGAGGTACAGGGCGGCGATGCCGGCCACGTGCGGGGCGGCCATGGAGGTGCCGCTGATGGTGTTGGTGGCCGAATTGCTGGTATGCCAAGGAGCCGTGATGTCCGAGCCGGGCGCGAAAACATCGACGCAGGTGCCCCAGTTGGAGAAGTTCGAGCGCGAATCGTTGTTGGTGGTTGAGCCGACCGTAATGGCGTCGCCGGAACGGGCTGGAGACGCGTTGCAGGCATCCTGATTTTCGTTGCCTGCGGCCACGACTACGGTGACGCCGGCGTTGCGCATGTTGGTCACGGCATCGTCGATGGCGCTGGATGCACCCCCACCCAGGCTCATGTTGGCCACGGCGGGATAGCTGGCGTTGGCCGCCACCCAATCCATACCGTCGATGACACCTGAGGTCGTGCCGCCGCCGTCGCAGCCAAGAACACGTACCGGATGAATGACGGCTGCCTTGGCAACCCCCCATTCGGCGCCGGCGACAGTGCCGGCGACATGGGTGCCGTGACCGTTGCAATCATCCGACCCGCGACCATCGTTGATGGCGGTGAAGCCGGTCGTGACACGGTCGCCGAAGTCGTTGTGAGTGGCGCGTACGCCGGTGTCGACGATGTAGGTATGTACGCTGCTGGCGGTGGTGGTGTAGGTGTAGTTGCCGTCGAGCGGCAGGTCGCGTTGGTCGACTCGGTCCAGACCCCATGTCGCATTCGGCTGCGTGGTCTGTGAAAGTTCGACGTGGCCGTCTTCTTCGATGTAGGCGACGCGATCATCCTCGAGCATGCGTGCCACTGCGTTCTCGTTGGCACGCACAACGAAGCCGCGCAGAACATGATTGAAAGTCTGACGAACCTCGGCCTGGTTGGCACGTGCCATTCGAGTGGCCACCTGCGCCACGTCAGGGCGGTTGTCCGGACCGTTGCCGCGGCTTCCGGGTTGTTCGTTGGCCATGATGGCCGCTTCTTTGTTCAGCACCACGATATACTGGCCAGGAATCGGATCCTTGGCATACCGGAAGTCGGCAGCACTGGCGGTGGTGAGGAAGGCGGCTGCCAGCAAGAATGCGCCGGCAAACCGGAGTAGGGAATTGCTTAAAGACATCAAATTTTCTCCCAGTTCTTTCTGTATTTATGGGTCCCCTTGACGTTACCCAGGCCCCACTTCTCCCTGGGCCGCTAGAGGGTATACATGATCGAGGGAGCAAAAATCCACCTTCCACGCCTATCGATTACTAAAAGTGTGATGAGAAGCACTAAAGCGCACAGAAAGTGAGGAGGGTATAACCTAATTTTTTTTCCGCCAAGCGGAACTTTCCAACCTGCTCCAGGCCCTGATGGCGCACAATGAGTCCCTGGCGCCTTCATAACAGCGTTGACGAGGTGAAGTACGCATGTCGATTGAACCCATCCAATATCCCAAGATGATCAAAGAGTTACGCGACAACTTTGACCGCGGCCTGACCCGATCGCTGGGGTGGAGACGAGCTCAGCTTGACGCCTTGGAGCGCATGCTTCGCGAGAACGAGAAGCGAATTGCCGAAGCGCTTGCGGCCGATCTGGCCAAGCCCGACCAGGAGGTCTACCTGGGCGAGCTGTCCCTGTTGTTCAGCGAGATCCGTCATGCACGCCGCCAGTTGCGGCGCTGGACGCGTCCTCGCCGCGTGCACACCCCTCTGGTTGGGCAACCCGGTCGCAGCTGGGTGCAGCCCGAACCGCTGGGAGTGGTCTTGATCCTCGGAGCCTGGAACTACCCGGTGCAACTGGTGCTCAGCCCCCTGATTCCCGCGCTTGCGGCTGGAAATTGTGCAGTGATCAAGCCCTCTGAAATCGCCTCGGCGACATCGGCCCTGATGGCCGAGCTGATACCAGGCTACCTCGATAAAGCTGCGGTTCGGGTCGTCGAGGGCGCGGTGGAGGAGACCACCGAGCTATTGAAACAGCGTTTCGATCATGTTTTCTACACGGGCGGCGCCCATGTCGGACGTATTGTCATGCGGGCTGCAGCCGAGCATCTCACGCCGGTGACCCTGGAACTCGGTGGCAAGAGCCCTTGCGTGATCGACGAGGGAGCCGACCTGGCCTCTGCCGCACGGCGGTTGACCTGGGGCAAGTGCCTGAATGCCGGGCAGACCTGCATCGCGCCGGACTACGTGCTGGTCACGCGTGACCAGCGTGATGCGCTTGTTTCTGCGATCAGCGATGAACTTGACGACATGTATGGCAAAGATCGGCTGAAAAGTAGCGATTATGCAAAGATCATCAACCGTCGTCACTTCGATCGGCTGCTCGGCTACCTCAAGGATGGCGAGATCACCATTGGCGGACGCTCCGACGAAGAGAGTTGCCGCATCGAGCCGACCGTGCTCACCGGCGTGGATGCCGACAGCGACATCATGCGCGAGGAAATTTTCGGACCCCTTTTGCCCATCATCGAGGTCGATAGTCTGGAGGAAGCCATTGCCTTCGTTCGCCAGCGCGACAAACCACTGGCCGCCTATCTGTTCACCCGCTCACGGGTCAGTGAACGGCTGTTCGTCGAGTCGATCAGCACCGGTAACGTGTGCATCAACGATGTACTGATGTTCATGTCAGTACCGGAGTTGCCGTTCGGCGGCGTCGGCATGAGCGGTATGGGTCAGTATCATGGCAAGGCCGGTTTTGATCGCTTTTCCCATCTCAAGGCGGTGATGAAACGGAGTCGCTTCCCGGAGATCCCGATCCGCTTTCCGCCGTATACCGATCTGAAGATGCGGTTGCTCAGGTGGGTTGGCTGAAACAGCAATAAAGACTCAACCACAGAGAGCACAGAGTTCAGGTCTCTGTGTCCTCTGTGGTTCAATCTTTTTTACGGCATTTGTTCGCGCTCTGGATGACGGGCTGGTCGCCGGCTGCTGCTTCCAGCGCCTTTCGGATGCTGGAATCCACGGTATCGCTGCTGTCTGAACCGGTATGATGCCGACTGGTGTTTCCAATCCATCTCACAATTTTCAGGCCAGGCCCATGTCCAGAACCGAAGAACTTGCACGACTCGATCTCGATCATCTGTTTCACCCCTCCACCGATCTGAAAGGCCATGGCCAGGCCGGGCCGCTGATCTGGGATCGCGGTGAGGGTGTCTATATCCATGACACCGAGGGGCGAAAGTATCTCGAGGGTATGGCCGGGCTGTGGTGCACCGCACTCGGCTACGGCGAGAAGGAACTGGCGCGGGTGGCCGCGGAGCAGATGGAGAAGTTCTGCTACGGGCCGTTGTTTGCCGGCAAGTCCAATGAACCCAGTATCCGCCTGGCGGCCAAGCTGGCCGAGTGGGTGCCGATTGACGGCGCGCGCTTTCTGTTCGGCTGCTCCGGCTCGGATGCCAACGACACCCAGGTCAAGCTGATGCGTTATTACCACAACGCCATCGGCAAGCCCGAGAAGAAAAAGATCCTGTCGCGCGGCAACGGTTATCACGGTGTCACCCTGGCTTCGGCTGCGCTGACCGGTCTGCCGGCCTTCCACAAGCACTTCGATCTGCCCGGTGACGATGTCATTCACCTGACCGCACCGCATCACTACCGCCAGGCCGGGCCCGGCGAGAGCGAGGAGGAATTCTCGCAGCGCCTGGCCGACGAGCTCGAACAGGTAATCGAGCGCGAGGGTGGCGACACCATCGCCGCGTTCATCGCCGAGCCGCTGATGGCCGCCGGCGGCGTGATCCCGCCTCCGGCCGGCTACTTCGAGAAGATCCAGCCGATCCTGGCCGCGCACGACATCCTGTTCATCGCCGACGAGGTGGTATGCGGTTTCGGCCGTACCGGCAACGACTTCGGTTGCCAGACCTGGGATATCCAGCCCCACACCATGACCCTGGCCAAGGCGCTGTCGTCGGCCTACCAGCCGATCTCGGCGGTGGCCGTGCCGCCGTTCATGTACGAAGCCATCGAGGAGGCAGCCGGCGGACTCGGCATGTTCGCCCATGGACTGACCTATGCCGGACACCCGGTGGCTGCGGCCGTGGCAGTGCGAAATATCGAGTTGATGGAAGAGCGCGGGCTCATGGCCCATGCCGCGCGCATGGGCGAATTGCTCGAGCAGCGCCTGGCGCCGCTGGCCGATCACGAACTGGTCGGGAGCCTGCGCGGCAAGGGCCTGATCGCCGGCCTGGAGCTGGTCGCCGACAAGGCCACCGACAAATCGTTCGCCCCGGAGAAAAAAATGGCCTTCAAGGCAGCCGCCGCCTGCCTGGACGAGGGCCTGGTCGTGCGCGCCTTGCCCGGCGATACCATCGCAGTCTG
>SKZJ01000144.1 GCA_007127425.1 Wenzhouxiangella sp. | reverse complement strand
TTCGCCGTGCCAGAAGAAATTAATCGTCTGCATGCCTTCTATTCTTTTTCTTGGAATGTTTCATCCCATAGAGCCTCTTGGCCTCCGCACGTGTCGAGCTGGTTGCCGGAGCGGCGCCATGACAGATCCCGAATGAACCGCGGCGCCAGCAATCATGCGAGACGATTTTTGCCTGTCGTCCCTGCCAAGGCCTTCTGTTGCTCTTGACCTTGTGCAATATCCAGCCAATGCTCCGCAGACCATCAGAAAGATGGTGGTCCGCCCCGCATTGGGGATCAAATCAATCAGTCCAATCGCCGCGATCAGGCTGAGTCCGGTGGTGGCAGGGTGCAGATTGATGCGGCGCCGGAAGGCGAGCATGATGATCGGCAGGGTCATCAGGCCGAACTGCGCGATGTAGCCCAACCAGCCGAAGCTCCCGATCACGATCACCCAGAGCCCGTCGGTCACGCTCATATCACGACCGGTATTGGGGTCGAAGATCCGGTTGCGCCCCCAAGTACCCCAGCCGGCGAGCGGTTTCTCGTTGGCGCGGTCGAGCAGCGCATCCTCGTTATCGAACCGGTACTGCAGCGAGGCGGCGCGCTCGGGATCGATGGCCTGAGCCACGGAGTGGATCGCCTCTGTCGGCACCCATCCGGCGCCGCGCAGCATGGGAAAGAGCAGAACGGAGCCTGCGATCACGGCGGCCAGCACAAGTTGCAGTCGCAGCGTCGTGAGCAGGATCACCGGCGCAAAGAGCACCACAAGCGCCGTGGCGGCGAGGTTGCGGGAAAGGAACAGGGTCAGCAGCAACCAGCCGGCGGCAAAAATCCAGGGCGTGGCGGCAATCCTGTCGCGCAGCGCCTGCCGCCAGAGCGCGCAGGCCGCCAGAGCCGCCATGGCGAGGACGATGCCCACACCGAGCCCGTGACCGAGAAACACCACCGGTCGAAAGCCGCCGCCGCGGATGTGTTGGGCAAAGGAATGCGGAAAGAAGCCATAGACCCAATGGTGAAGCTGCGGACTCATCCGCAATTCGAACAGCACCAGCAGCGAGTAGGCCAGAGCCGCGATCACGAGGATGACAAGCAGCAATCGGTGCGCTTCTGCCGTGGCCAGGAAACGCTGTGCCAAAAGGAAAGGGATGAACACAATGACAAGACCGACGACGATGCTGAGGGAATCATATGCCCGAAGCCCAGGGATGACACGTGGTCCCGCGATCACCGGGTCGGCGTTCTGCATGATGGTGACAAAGGGTGTCGCAACCAGCAGCAGGAACAGCCCACCGATCACCCAGCGCCCGACCGCAAACTGCGTGGGGCCGGCTGCGCGATGGTTGGCGTGATGTAGGGCCGTGGCCACCGCCTGGCGGCCAGACATCACCCAGCACATCAAGGCGGCCGACACACTGGGAATCAGCGTTTTGTCGATCGTCGGCACCATGGCCAAGTTGACGCCCATTCTGCTTGGCAGCAGCAGATAGCCTGCCACGATCGACCAGATCAGCGCCTTCCGCAGTGGCAACGCGCCAAACAGAGCCACTACGACCAGCGGCCAACCGAAGAGCATGATGTAGGCAAATGCGTTGGGCATGGGTTGCTCTAATGTGACGCGTCTGACGCTTGCTACCTGTTTCCGCGGTCTCCACCATAGGCGGCCAGTGCGCGGCGTTCGGGAGTGAGGATGTCCTTGGCGGTCTCGCTACAACGATATGGGAAGAGAGCTGATGCGCACCATCGGCATAGTGCTGGCACGGCCCAAGACCGGGATCAAGAACCTCGCCTACAACATGCAGCGCCCCAACCCATGTCCGTCGTGATCAGGGCCACGACACTCACGCAGCAAGAGGGGCCGAAACGAGCCACGAACAGACGGCACTGTTCCCAATCACACTTACAAGCACCTCGCTAAACCGAATTCTGTGATCTTCAAACCGCCTCACTTGACTTGAATCGCAGAAGACAGGGAACATTCAAGCCGCCCCAATCAGATCGACCATGAATGTGGATAGCGACAGCATGATTTAGGTAATGCAGATTTATACTCCCAGTCGCCGAAGCCGATGCCCTATCCGACGATATAGCGCCGGAGGCAGCATATCCTTCAAAATTGCGTGTCGCTTCTCCACACTATCTTTTCGATCCATGGTGCCGGGACGAGGTTTGAAAAGGGTGCTGTGCGATTTTCGCGTATCGTCCCAGGTTGCCGTATAATAGTACAGTGCTAACGACATTCTAGGTTCACCATCTGGATGATTCACCAGATCTGGATTTCCATGAAAAGTATCTGATCCAGTGTTGAAGCAACACATGCGGTTAAAGAGAGGCGCGAACTTCGCTTTCTGCTCCGTCATATCGTTATTCCAAATCTCAAAGGATCCGCCCCATTCCTCACGCCAATCCTTATTGAGATAGATGAGAACATTTATCCGGCGTTCCAGATTGAGCTTTTTGTGGTGGTTGAAGTCGGCGTGTATGTCGAGATGCCCGCCGTTCGCCACTACATGAAGGCCTCCACCAGCGAAGTAAGGATCTGGAATCAGTCCTTGAATGCCTGTCAACTCCTCGAGAAACATGAGGAAAGGACGAGAGTTGAGTGCGTAGAACAGGTTCCGCGTATAGGTGGGGAGCCGTTCTGGGAGGAAGCTAGACTTGAGATTCTCCTGGGGGCGATTGAACATGCTTTCGGCCTCAGGCAGGACTCGCACCTCTTCGCGCACTCGCTCAACGACTTCGGGTGGTAGGAAGTTATCGAAACAGCCGTAAGGATAGGGTGTGCGTGTCCTGTAGGCCTCCGCCAGAGGTTCGGCAGCGATGCGCGCGGCTTGAGTGGAAAGCGTCAGGGTGTTGGGGTCGAGACGGATAACGGGGGAGGTCATGACGAGTACCTTCAGTTCTTAGATTCTAGCTTCAAGTGCAACGGTTGCTGTGAAGGCCGCGATTTCGTCGGCCATGGCTTCGGTGGGTGTTCTCCAGCCGAGGGTCTTTCTCGGGCGGTTGTTCATCAGGGCGGCGATGTCGTTGAGCCATGTCTGGCTGGCGTCGCCCAGGTCCGTGCCCTTCGGCATGAACTGACGCAGCAGGCCGTTGGTGTTCTCGCTGCTGCCGCGCTGCCAGGGCGCGTGCGGGTCGCAGAACCAGATGTCGATCTTCAGCCGTCGCAACAGTTCGGGGTGGCAGGCCATCTCGGAGCCGCGGTCGTAGGTCATGCTCTTGCGCAGCGCGGCGGGCAGTCGCTTCATCTGGCGGGTGAAGCTGTCGAGAACCGCCTCGGCGCCGTTGCCGCGCATCCTGCACAGAACAACGAAGCGGGTCCTGCGCTCGACCAGCGTGCCCACCGAGGAGCGGTTGAAGGCGCCCTTGATCAGATCGCCTTCCCAGTGACCGGGCACCAGACCCGCTTCGATCTCCTCGGGCCGGTTCATGATGCGCAACGAGTCCGGGGCCATGGACGTGCCCGCCAGCGTCGTGCGCCTGCGGCCACGCGCTGGCTTTGCCTGCCGCAGTGCGTCGATCATTGCCGCCCTCAAGCCGCCGCGGGGCTGGGCGTAGATCGCGGCATAGATGGTCTCATGGCTCACACGGGTCGAGGGCTCGTCGGGCTTCATGCGCCGCAGTCTCTGCGCGATCTGCTCGGGAGACCAGCCCCGATGAACGAGATGGTCGTGCACAAACCGATAGGTCGCTCCACCTTCCACGAGTTTTGATCGGCGCCGACAGCGCGCGCGGCGGCCATCATAAACCCGCCGCGCCGCCATCGGGCAGTAGGACCCATCCGCCTGCCACCCGCGCGCCAGCTCCCGACCGATCGTGCTGGCTGCACGGCCAAGAAGCCGCCCGATCGCCTGCTGGCTGCTGCCCCGATTATGCTCGGCGAGGATCACGCCGCGTTCCTCGCTACTGAGATGCTTGCTTCGTCTGTCCATCGCAGCATCCTACGCCCCTAGGGCTCCGGGTGTTGCACTTGAAACTTGAGCCTAACGTTTTGCGATAGAAAGACTTGTCCCAGTTTAGATGACTATACTGACCGTCTGGAGTGGATCAAGTTGGCGCCGCTCTTACGGCTGCGGTGGGAATGCTCGGGCACCGGTCTCCGCGCTTTAGGTATCACGATTGCGGCGTGAGCTTTGAACCGCACCCTTTTTTACGCATGGCCGGTTAAGCTATCATGAGCATGGCAACGACTTCGGTCTGGTCACGGAGCGCCATAGGGCTGTGATGCCCCCCCCCCTTTTGGGCGTTGAGCTATCTTATCTGGCCGGAACGCTTTCCGCAACACGCACGGATCTAGAACGAAACTGACTCTCTCGTCGTGCTCACCGAGCATGACGTCGCGCCGAGGAGCCTCAGCGCGCAGTGACAATTTCAATTGCGATTTCGCTGTGTCAGGCGTACCTACTCCACAACGAGCTTGGGATCTATCTATCCGCTGCCCCCTAGCATGCCGATGAAAAACTCCTGCTCCGTCCGCTTGCCCAAAGATCGGGCGATTTTCCGGGTCCTCTCGTCGAGCTGATGCCGGATCGCCGTGCCCGGCATCGCTTTGCTCGGCGAGATGACGCGATCCAGATCGTTCTTCAGCAACCTGTTAGACCCGGTCCGCTGATCACCATGCCGGCCCGCGGCTTCTGGAAGTGCCGCACATCAAGGCCTGAAAGCAGACCGCACTCGATCACACGCCGATAGGGTCAGAAGACTCTCGCATCACGGGCGGCAACCAAAGAAGACCCTTGCGGACCGCACCCGTGCCGGGGGCCAGCACCGGCACGGTGGTCTCGTCCATCTGCAGCCGGTCGCTGCGGCGCAGCTCGGCCATCATCGCGTCGATCACGGGGG
>SKZJ01000159.1 GCA_007127425.1 Wenzhouxiangella sp. | reverse complement strand
CTCAAGGCGGCGGGGCGCTGGATGAGCCTGCTGTACTGAGTCCGGACGTGCCGGCCGCTTTTGTCAACGACGGCGTCAACAAGGGGGCATCTGCTGTGCTTGCAGGTTCGGCGGGCACAAAATGGGCACAAGGCCTCGCGGGCGGTTCCATGGCGGAAGCCGCATGCAGGGTAAGGCGTTGAAATACAAGGAAAATAGATGGTGGCTACGGGTGGACTCGAACCACCGACCCCAGCATTATGAGTGCTGTGCTCTAACCGGCTGAGCTACGTAGCCGCAATGAAGCCCGGTATTTTCGCCACTTTGCGCGGTCGCGTCAACCACTTTCTGGTACTGGCGGGCCCTGAGGGTTCCCCGGAATGTCACCGTTTCAACCTGGGATGGGGTGGCCGTATTCCTTTTCGAAGCGCTCGGCAATCTGGTCGACCCTGAAATCGTGGCGCTGCGGTCCGTTGTGGGCAATCTTGATTGCCCCCAGCAACGAGCCCAGTCGGCAAGCGTCGGACGGCTCCCAGCCGCGTTCCAGGCCGTACAGCAGTCCGGCGCGGTAGGCGTCGCCGCAGCCGGTGGGGTCGACGACCTTATCGGGCTTGACGGCCGGAATCTGTGTGCGGCCACCATTGCTCCACAACTCCGAACCTTCGCCGCCATGGGTGATCACCAGCCCGCCGTCGAGCTCGGCGGCCACGTCCTCGTGGGTCCAGCCGGTCTTGTCCTTCAACAGTTCCCACTCGTAGGAGTTGACCGTCAGCCAGTCGGCATTGGCCACCATTTCCTTCAGTTCGTCGCCGTTGAACATCGGCAGGCCCTGGCCGGGATCGAAAACATGTGGAATGCCGGCTTCCCGAAACTGGGCCGAGTGCTCCAGCATGGCCTGCTTGCCGTCGGGCGAGACGATGCCGAAGGAGACGCCGTCGTCGAGCGGCACTTCCTGGCAGTGGTTTTCGGTCATCGCCCCGGGGTGGAAGGCGGTGATCTGGTTGTCGTCGATGTCGGTGGTGATGTAGGCCTGCGCGGTCCAGTGATTGCCCAGCACGCGGATGTAATCCTGGCGGATGCCGAGGCGGTCGAGGTGGCGGGCATACTCGTCGAAGTCCGGCCCGACCGTGGCCATGGGCAGCGGCTCCCCGCCGAGTTTTTTCAGGCTGTAGGCGATGTTGCCTGCACAGCCGCCAAAGTTGCGGTGCAGTTCCGGTACCAGGAAAGCCACGTTGAGCATGTGGGTCTTGTCCGGCAGGATGTGATCGCGAAAACGTTCGGGAAACACCATGATGTTGTCGTAGGCCATCGAACCGCAGATCAGCACGGACATTGGGGAAACTCCTGGCAGGGTGAGAGGTGATCAAAGCGAGATTGTACCGAATCGGTGCCGGTTGGCAGCCGGATTTGGGCGGATATGCACATTTAACGGGAATTTACGGTTGCCGGAATGGGGGTCCGTTGCTAAATTAGTCGGTCTTTTGCAATTTCGAGCGGGCCTCCCCTTTTCTGTCATGTTCAAACGCCTACGCGGTATCTTTTCCAACGACCTGTCCATCGACCTGGGCACGGCCAATACTCTCATTTTCGTGCGCGGCCAGGGCATTGTCCTGAACGAGCCGTCGGTGGTTGCCGTGCGCATGGAACGAGGCCCCGGCGGGCCGCAGACGGTTGCCGCTGTCGGTGCCGAGGCCAAGCAGATGCTTGGCCGAACGCCCGGCAACATTCGCACCACCCGACCGCTGAAGGACGGCGTCATTGCCGACTTCAACATGACCGAGCAGATGCTGCAGCACTTCATCAAGAAGGTGCATTCCTCGCGGTTCCTCCGGCCCAGCCCGCGCGTACTGGTTTGCGTGCCGTGCTCCTCGACCCAGGTCGAGCGCCGCGCGATCAAGGAATCGGCCGAAGGGGCCGGTGCGCGCGAGGTCTTCCTGATCGAGGAGCCGATGGCCGCGGCCATCGGTGCCGGGATCCCCATTCACGAGGCGCGCGGCTCGATGGTGCTCGATATTGGCGGTGGCACCACCGAGGTGGCCGTGCTGTCGCTCAACGGCATCGTCTACTCCAACTCGGTTCGCATTGGCGGCGATCACTTCGACGAGGCCATCATCAACTACGTGCGCCGCTCCTACGGCACGCTGATCGGCGAGTCCACCGCCGAGCGCATCAAGGTCGATATCGGCTGTGCCCACCAGCTCGACGAGCTCAAGGAAATCCAGATCTCGGGGCGTAACCTGGCCGAGGGCGTGCCCAAGATGATCACCATCAACAACAACGAGGTGCTCGAGGCGCTCAACGAGGCGCTGGCCAGCATCGTCGGTTCGGTCAAGACGGCGCTCGAGCAGACTCCGCCGGAGCTTTGCGCCGACGTGGCCGAGACCGGCATTGTGCTGACCGGCGGCGGTGCCCTGCTGCGTGGACTGGACAAGCTGCTGATGGAAGAGACCGGGTTGCCGGTCATCATCGCCGACGACCCGCTGACCTGCGTGGCGCGTGGCGGTGGCCGGGCGCTCGAATTGATGGATGAAAACAAGGGTGATTTCTTCTTTGCCACCTGACCTGCCGTCTGAACGTGGGCGGTTGAGCGGGCGGTGAATTTCCCGGCCGGCACATGGAGCCCCGTGCCCGGCGGCAACCAGGCTGCGCGAACCGCCCGGCTGATGGCCTACGGCCTGCTGGCCACCATTCTCATGGTGCTGGATTATCGCGGCGGTTACGTCAGCGATATCCGTGGCCGCACGGCGGTGCTGGTCGAGCCCCTGCTACTGGCCGTGGAAGCACCGTTCGGGTTTGGCCGCCGCCTGGGTGAAGAGCTCCGATCCCGCCACGAGTTGCAGGACCGTATCGCGTTGATCGAGCAGCAATTGCGAAGCCGTGAGGCTGCGCTGATGATGCTCGAGGAATTCGAAAGCGAGAACGCGGAGCTGCGACGCCTGCTGGAAGCCTCCCGGCGTGTCGAGGTGGCGTTTCGCGCGGCCGAGTTGATGAGCATCGACCTCAACCCCTATTCGCACCGGGTGCTGATCAACCGCGGCCGGCGCGATGGTCTCGAAGAAGGCCAGCCGGTAATCGATGCCGATGGCGTCATCGGGCAGGTCGCCCAGGTCGCACGCAACTCCGCTCATGTCATCCTGATATCGGATCCGGATCACGCCCTGCCGGTACGCGTACGTCGCACGGATCTGCGCACCGTGGCCTACGGCACCGGCCAGATCAACAGCCTGCGCCTGACCGATCTGCCGATGAACGTCGACCTTGAGCCCGGTGATGTGCTGATTACTTCGGGGCTGGGCGGTCTGTTCCCGCCCGGGCTGCCGGTGGCCGAGGTGCAAACGGTAAGCCGGCGCGCCGGTGAGCCCTTTGCGCGCGCCGATGCGCGGCCCATCGGCCGGCTGGACCGTGCTCGCCACGTCCTGGTGGTCGCCACCGATGCCGCCGGGGAGGGCGAGACGGAGGCTCGGCAGGAAGTTGAGCCGGAGCCGATCGCTGACGAGGCCGGGGCCACGCCATGAGCCGACCGAATTCAATTTCTAAGAGCATGCTGCTGTCGTTGTTTGTTGCAGTGGCACTGACCCTGATGCCCCTGCCCGACGAGATCTCGCCGGCGCGTCCCTACTGGGTTGCGCTGGTCCTGATCTACTGGAACCTTGAAGCCGGTCGCTTGCGTCACCTCGGGCAGGCGTTCGCCCTGGGCCTTGCGCTGGACCTGCTCACCGGTACGCTGCTCGGCCAGCATGCGCTCAGCCTGATCGTCATTTCCTACCTGACCGAACGGTTTCGCAACCGCCTGCGGTTTTTCCCGCCCTGGCAACAGGCGGCGGCCGTCATGGCGCTGTTGTTCAACGATCGCATCGTGCAACTGTGGGTCACCGGCCTGACCGGTGATGCCTGGCCTCCCTGGTCCTGGTGGCTGGCCCCGCTGATCGGCCTGATATTGTGGCCGTGGGTGTTTCTGCTGCTCGATCGTCTGCGCCAGTCTGAGCGTCTGCAGAGATCATGATCACGCACCAGCCCAGCGGCCCCATTCGCAACGAGCGTGAGGAACTGCAACTCGTTCAGGGCCGTTTCCGCTTCATCGTGGTGGTCATGCTGGCGGTGTTCGTGCTGCTGGGATGGCGGTTCGGGACCCTGCAGGTGGGCGATCACGAACTGTATGCTGCCAGGGCCGACGACAACCGTATCCGGCTCAATGCCCTGCCGCCCAACCGCGGCCTCGTCCTGGATCGCCAGGGGCGGGTGCTGGCCGAAAATCGTCCGGCCTACCGCCTGGTGATCGTCCCCGAGCGCACGCGGGGACTGGATCAGACCATCGAACGACTGTCCGACCTGGTGCCGGTCACCGCCGAAGAACTCAGGCGGTTCAAGCGCCAGCGCCAGCGTTCGCGCCGCTTCGAGTCCCTGACGCTCAAGAGCAACCTGAGTGACGAGGAGGTCGCCCGGCTGGCGGTCCATCGTCATCGTCTCCCCGGCGTCGAAATCGAACCCTACCTGACCCGGTATTACCCGCACGGTGAATTGCTGGCCCACGTGGTCGGCTACGTCGGGCGCATCGACGAACGCGATCTTCGTCGCCTGGGCCGGGAGCAGTACCGGGCCACGAGCCATGTCGGCAAGACCGGGATCGAACGTTACTACGAGCACCTCCTGCACGGCCAACCGGGCCTGGAGCGTGTCGAGACCAACGCCCAGGGCCGGGTGTTGAGGGTGCTCGAGCGCACCGACCCGGTGCCGGGAGACGATCTCGTGATCAGCCTGGACCTCGAGCTGCAGCGGGCCGCGTATGAGGCGCTGGGGGATTACGCCGGTGCCGTGGTCGCGCTGGAAGTCGAGACCGGCGAGGTG
>SKZJ01000169.1 GCA_007127425.1 Wenzhouxiangella sp. | reverse complement strand
GGCCGGATCCCGCAGCGCCTCGATCCGGACCCCGGCGCCCTCCTCACTCATGCCACCTCCTTCGGTCTCACCTGAAATCCCATGCTGACACACTCGCCCGGAAACAGGCGCTCGCCGGCCTTGTCCACGACGATTGTGCGACGGCTGAGTGTTACCTAATTGTGCACTTTTGTTCCGAGAACGATATCACTCCGCCATGGGCTCGAACGAAAGGGCCACCGGCGGAAGCTGGCCACTCACGTATACGAGCTGGCGCGTCACCGGATCCAGCGCATACCTTGTGACAGGCCCTCTCTCGGTGCCCGGCGTCAAGTACGAGCGAAGGCCTGCCGTGAAGAATCCATGCAGCTGCGGGTGGCCGGGTGCCGTCACATCGGCCGCCGGTGGGACCATCCGATGAGTGATGGTAGTGCAGGCTCCGTCGGTCAGGCCCTCGATGGCGGCGCAGTCCCTCGTGAAGAACCACACGAAGAACTTCTCGTGGTTAGACACCGCGCCCGCATAGCCGCCCGCCGACCCCTTCAGAGCCGAAGACGGCGAGTCCGGGTCGCTGTCGCGGATGTTGGCGACACCCTTGAACAGGGCGGCATTGTTGATGGACAGACCGTTGTAGGTGGCGTTTCCCGTTTGGATGCCCAAGGTGCCGACCATCGCGTAGACCTGTCCAGAGTCCAGCGGCTGCGGCAGCATGAAGAAGTAGCTGGCATCCTGGCCATCGCCCAGACAGTTCTCGCCGATGTCTCGGCAGTGGGGCCCGAAATGGCCGAGCCAGGTCTCCACATTTCCGACAATCGGCGGCTGGCCCATGGTGGGCGCTTCCAGGAAGGCGAGGTTCCACGGCCCATTGACCGCGCGCTCCCTGACCGCGGCGACCAATGCCTCGAGATCGCCGCTCAAGTCGCTCTCATCCACGGCCTCACGCGGGTCGGCAATGACTTCGTCGAAGGGAACTTCAGGCCGCAGGGATGCAGGGTGCTCGCGAACCCGCAGGACCGCCACGGGCAAACTCGCTCGCCAGGCCTTCGCCGCCTGCTCGTTCTCGGCCATGGCATAGCGAAGGCCAGTCATGAAGTCGAGGGCGTGCCTGTCGAGCCCGAGGGGGCCAAGCTCCCCCCCTGAGGTTTCCCCCGCGCGGCGGAACCGTTGCGCAACCGGCTCGGTGAACACGTGGTCGTCGGAGATGATGACCGGCGGCAAGCCCATATCCTGCCAGGCCTGGGCCTGGCCACAGGCTTCGCGCAGCACCCAGCGGCCGAGCGGCAGGATCAGCCCGCTGTCCTCGGCGATGGGCACGAAATCGGCCGGGGCAAGCAGGCCGCGTTGCGGGTGCTGCCAGCGCACCAGTGCCTCGATGCCGACGACCGTGCCGCTGTGAAGATCGAATTGGGGCTGGTAGTGCAAGACAAATTCCTGCCGGTCCAGTGCGAGGCGCAGGCTGGCCTCGGTGGATTGTCGCGCAATGGCGCTCTGTCATCTCCTGCTCGAAGAAAGAGTACGCATTGCGGCCCTTGGCCTTGGCATGGTACATCGCGGTATCGGCATGCCTGATCAAGGTTTCGGCATCCACTCCATCGTCCGGGTAAATGCTGATGCCGATGCTCGCACTGACATGTAGATCGTGCTGGTCGATGTGATGCGGCAGCGAAATTGCCGCAAGCATTTTTCGCACTGACAGCGCTGCATCTTCCGGATGATCGATGTCGATCAGCAGCGCTACGAATTCATCCCCACCCTGTCGGCAGATGGTGTCCGACTGGCGCACGCAACCGGTCAGGCGCTTGCCCACGGACTGCAGCAATTGGTCACCCACGCCATGGCCCAGCGAGTCGTTGATGTACTTGAATGCGTCCAGGTCCATGAATAGCACGGCGAACTGCTTGCCGGAACGTTGTGCCAGCGCAATAGCGTGGTCTCCGGTGAGGTGAAGGGAGACCGTGCGGCGCGCGACTCGCACCCCGTCGCTGCGGAGGAGGTCGACGTTGAGAGAATACTCACCGCCTGGCGTCTGCGCAAATTCGAGGTCAGCGACGCGGACGCCGCTCAAGAAGTTGTGAGTGGAAAGAGCGATGAGGGTTGCATCGTCTCAGACCGCAGAATTCGTGGTGGACTGCACCCGCGTATATACCTCGGCGAAATCCTCGACCGGGACATAATTCGTGCGAAGGTCGACCGACAGTCGCAGTTGTGCCTCCGCAAAGGGCGTGCCGCCCACAGCGCATAAGAAAGTGGGCGGCGAGGAGCAAATTACGTGTGGACATCATGCAGCTCCTTGTTTCCCTATTAGTCGAAAACGGCCGGGAAACCGTGCCATTCCGGCATTCTAGAAGGATACTTCAAAGCGATCATGAAAAACTTCTTCTGAGTGGAAATAGACATTATCCAAATGTACCGAACCGGGCTCGGAAGCTCCCGACAAACCCTCAACATCCCGCGGGTCCCAGACGGTCGGATCGTTAACATGCCACCCCGACAAATCACTGTCGAACCCGGGGTTGACCAGGGGATCGGTGCCCGACCTGGCAACCGTCAGCGTGAAATAGTCGTCGCCGACGTTCATGTGGTTTTCATCGAAGCCGGCATCGTAGTAGCCTCCCTCCTGGCCCGGATTGCCCTGGTCATTATTGGCATCGTTGACCGGCACGGTCTGATATTCGATATCGCGGCCCGACGACCACCACAACGTATTGGCAAGACACATATCCACCCTGTTGGCAACAAATAGACTTGTCCGTTTTCGTAGCACATGATCTGTCCGGTTTGTGTTTTCCGGACAGGGCTTGGGTTTGATGGCTTCATGCGGCCTCCTCGACGAGGCGGTCCTGATGGGTTCCGAAGACCCGCTCAGATCGCCCACGAGCGTCGGGCGAGTAAGCGGGGATCATCTCAACACCGAACTGGGCCATGGCCCGACCGACCGTTTGCGGCGATGGTCTCGGCCACCCCACGGAAGCTTGAAGCGGTGCCTTCCTCATCGACGAAGAACATCGAGTAGTGCTCGTTGGTGGCATCGTCCATGGTCACGATCAGATCCCAGCGTTGGCCGGGCACCCACTCGCGGATGCTGCCGTCCTGATGGATCAGCATCCCCGGCAGCGGTGAGGGCTCACGGCGCTTGCGGTGCTTGCCGCGGCCTGGGGCCTTCTTGACCAGGCCCTCGTCGTGATAGCGATCGATGTAGCGGCGAAAAGTCCGCTCGTGGACACCGAGCAGCCGGGCAGCCTCGGTCTGGCTCAGACGGCGTTCCTGCCAGCCGTCAAAGGCTTCTGAGAGTCTCATGATCCGAATCTCCTGTAGCAGTTCTGTCCGTCGCATCGGCCACCTCCTGAGGATGGCCCATGAGAACCGGACAACTCGCGTGCTACAGCTCCGGACAGATTACGTGCTACCGACAAAAAGGTGGTTGCCGCTTGACAGGTAACTGAAATCATTGACAAAATGTCACTTTCATCGACAGGATGTAGCAGTGTGAAGGCGAGTGTTTGCAATGCACGGAAGTGCAGGAGGCACGGATGATGACAAAGCAGCAATGGCATGTCTTATGGCTGGCGGTCCTGCTGGCCGGGTGTTGGCCACAGCCAGGCAAACCAGACGAGCTGGACTGGCCGCACATGGTGGAGTCGGCAGATGGCACGCCGATCTCTTTCGAGGTGGTTGGCAGCGGAGAGCCGGCACTGGTCTTTGTTCACGGCTGGAGTTGTGATGGCCGCTATTGGCGTGAGCAGGTGGCTGAATTTGCACCCCAACATCAGGTAATCACACTTGATCTGGCAGGGCACGGGCACTCGGGCCTGTCGCGGCAGGATTACAGCATGGCGGCCTTCGGTGAGGATGTCCGCGCGGTGGTTGAGGCCGCCGGTGTGGAGCAGGCCATCCTGATCGGCCATTCCATGGGTGGGCCGGTGAGTCTGCACGCGGCAACTAAGATGCCAGAGCGGGTGATCGGCGTTGTCGGGGTCGATACTTTCCAGCCACTCAGCATGGATATCGACGAGGACGGTCTCGACGAGCTTCTTGCGCCCATGGAGACGAATTTTCGTGCCGGCGCGGCGGCTTTTGTCGATGAGATGTTTCTGGATGAGACCGATGCCCGCTTGCGGGAATGGGTGATTGATGACATGAGTGCAGCGCCACCGGCAGTGGCCGTTGACGCCATGCGTTCATTGATCAGTGACTATATGAGGGGTGATTTCGAACGGGTGCTTGAGGCCGTGGAGGTGCCGGTAGTCGCGATCAATGCGGATCTGTGGCCGACGGATACGGAAGCCCTGCGCGAACTTTCTCCGGGTTTCGAGGCAGTTATCGTCGAAGGCAAGGACCATTTCCTGCACATGGCTGCACCGGGGGCGTTCAATGCCGAGCTTCAGCGGGTGATCGCAGACCTGGCCGGGGGTTGAGTGCTGAATTTTCCTTGCTGAGGCAGCCTCTCCTTGGTGGCCTGGAAATCAGAATTCGCGTAAATGCTTCGGATATCATGAGCGAGTGCTGTTCGCCCGAAGCGAGGCGCCCATGCATTCCCGAATCCCCGTCCGCACCTTCATCGCTTTCTTCGGGATCACGTTCCTGGTCACCTGGACGGTGATCGGGGGCTCGTTTGAAACGCCTGTTATTCATCCGACTCGGGTTCTGTTCCCGCCTGCCCGGTCAACGCGGTAATGCTCGCTTCGTCCGGATAGCCGTCAGGCACCAGCCCATGATCGAGCTGGAATTCACGCAATGCGCTTCGGGTGGCCGGGCCGAGAATGCCGTCGGCTTCGCCGGGTGCATAGCCAAGACTGATGACCTGATTCTGCATTGCGGTGATGTCGGCCGTAGCGAGGCGTTGCCGAGCTTCAGGAAAATCGGCGCGCAGTGG
>SKZJ01000331.1 GCA_007127425.1 Wenzhouxiangella sp. | reverse complement strand
ATCCGCACCTTCATGTCTCGGACGGGACAGTTCTGCTAAAGTGAAATTCGTGAAGGGACACCTGAATCATCCACCGGCCAACGCGGCGTCATGAGCGACAAGTTTTCCGACGCACCGGAAGATCACACCCGAACTTCGACACGCGCCGTCGACATGCTGCCCGCGGGCACTATCCTGGCGCAACGCTATCGTATCGAGGAAGTCATCGGTGTCGGGGGCATGGGCATGGTTTATCGGGCCCATGACCTGCAGCTCGAGACGGATATCGCCATCAAGGTGCTGCGGACCGAGCACGCACCGGACGACGACGCCATGGCGCGGTTTCGTCGCGAGGTGCTCCTGACACGCAAGATCAGTCATCCCAACGTGCTGCGGCTGCACGACCTGGCGCAGGACGGCAATCTCGTTTTCCTGACCATGGACCATGTTGCGGGCAGAACGCTGCGCGAGGTGCTGGCCGAAGGGCCGATGGATATCCAGGCCACCGTCAGGCTCGGCATCCAGATTGCCGAGGCGCTGGCAGCGGCTCATGACCAGGGGGTGATTCACCGCGACCTCAAGCCCGGCAACATCCTGATCGATGACGACGGGAACGCTCTGCTCCTGGACTTCGGTGTCGCCCGCGCCATGGATCAGGAACAGTTGACCGTGGCCGGAGAAGTCGTGGGCACACCGGCGTACCTTTCGCCAGAACAGGTGCGGGGAGAAACGGTATCGTCGGCCAGTGACATCTTCACGCTTGGACTGATCCTTTGTGAGGCGCTCACGGGCAGGCTCCCGCAAAGCGAGGGCACCATTGATGAGTTGCTGGGGCAACGTGCCAGCGGACGCAGCATCGACCCATCACGATTACAGGTCGATCTTCCCGGGTGGCTGACCCGGGTACTACGCAACTGCCTGGCAGCCCGCCCGGAAGATCGTTATCAGCAAGCCCGCGCTCTGGCAAAAGACCTCGAGACGGGTCGGTCGCGCACCTTGAGCAATCGTCGGATCAGAGCATGGGGGATTGGCCTGGCGGCTGCGGCGACCGTCGTCGTACTTTTCGTCCTGTTCTTTCCCGCGGAGGTCGCACGAACACCGATCGGTGAAACGACCGTTCATGTCGCCATCCTGCCCATCGAAAATGCCACCGGCCGCGACACCATGGACTGGGCCGGACGTAGTGTGGCGCAGTCACTGGCCGAGACCCTTGCCGAAGCCCCGAGCCTGCAGGTCACCGAAAGCCTGCGCGTCTTCAGGCTGATGCAGGATCTTGCCCTGCCCGCGGGCATACCCGATGCGTCGGCACGTCGACAGCTTTTCGAATTGCTTGATGTCGAACGACTGGTCACGGGCCAATTGCTGCCCACCGACGACGGCTATCGGCTGGAGCTGACCGTTTTCGACGACGGCATGGGTGATGGCAATCGAATAATCGGTGAATCCGCGTCTGCTGACCTGATGGGCGCACTGCCAGGGATCGCCGAAGCCGTAATGGAACAACTGACCGGCCATCGCCTTTCACTGCCACCCCCTCCCGGCACCACAGATACCGAAGCGCTTGAGTACTTCGACCGCGGTACGGCGTTGCTGGCTCGCCGGGAAACCGTTTCGGCCATCGAAGCTTTGGAGGCATCGGTCGCCGCTGATGCGGAATTCGCAGCTGCCTGGACTTCCCTGTCCAGAGCCCTGGCGTCGGCCGGTCACTACGCCCGGGCCATCGACAGCGCCGAACGCGCCGTCAGCCTGCTTGCCGATCATGGCGGCAGACTCGCGCTGGAAGCCCGTGCCACCCTGGCTGAACTCGAGGGAGACCTGGAGCTTGCCGCTACCACCCTCGAACAGATCAGCGAACAGTATCCCGGGGATATTCGTGCACGCATCCGGCTGGCGGACCTCCTCATCGACCAGGGACGCCTCGAATCGGCCAGGACATGGCTGGAACAGGTCGTCGAAAGTGAACCACAGAATGGAGAAGCATGGTTCCTGCTCGGCAAGGCCGCCATCATGTCAGGTGATTTTGCCCGGGCTTCGGAAGACTATCTTGTCCGGGCCCTGGTCATCGAAAATCGGACCAACAGCATCCAGGGAAAAGGTGATGTCATCAACGCCCTGGGAATTGCTCATCTTCAACTCGGCAACCTCAAAGTCGCCTCCGACTATTTCACCGAAGCGGTCGACTTGCGGGAACAGGCCGGGGACCGCCGTGGTGCCGCCGCAACCCGCGCCAATCTGGCGCATCTATCGATGTTGCTCGGACAATTCGACCAGGCAACCGAACAACTACAACTTGCCATTGCCGACAGACAGGCCCTGGGCGATCAGGCCGGCATGGCCGATCTCTACAATCAGCAGGGTGTGGTCGCCGAAGAAACCGGGCAGTACCGGGCAGCGCTCGAGAGCTACCGCGAAGCGCTGCGACTCCATGAAACACTGGGGCATGGTCGAGCCCTGGCCGATACTTACAACAATGTGGCTTTCGCATACTTCATGCTCGGCCAGTACGACAATGCCCGCCAATTCAACCGATCCGCCCTCGAACGGCTCGATCCCGATGAGCGGCCCGCCGGGCGCATCATGGCGCTGGAAACCCGCGGTTACCTGGCTTCATCGAGCGGGAACTGGGACGATGCGCTGCAGGCTTTCGTGGAGGCCCTGGAACTGGCCAGGGCACTGGACCAGCCGGCCAGTGAAGCGGTTGCCCGCGGTGGCATCGGACTGGTCGCTGCCGGCCAGGGACGTTACGCTGCAGCGCTCGAAGCCATCGAGGAAGCACTTGAGATCGTGCAGCAGATTGGTGACCGACGAGGCGAAAGAATCTACCGGCTCAAGCTGGCCGAACTCAAGTTCGATGCAGGACGACTTGACCGCAGCGCCGAACTCATCGAGACAATCGACGATGAGCTCGGCGAAGGCAGCGCCGCCATGACCCGTGCAGAGATCAATCATCTCCGAGGTCGACTTGCGGCTGCACATGATGAACCTGACCTGGCCCGGGAATACTTCCAGTCGGCACGGGACATTGCCGACAGCTCCGGGATGGAGGTTCACAGTCTGAGTGCGGCCCTTGAACTGAACAGACTGCAGCCGGAAGCCGACTGGGATGTGCTGATTGCTCAGGTCGAGCGTTCGGGTGACGCTCTGCTCCTGCTGGAGGCGCTCACCGCCGCCGCTTTCGACCTCTTGAATGCGGGAGAACGCGAGCAGGCGGCCCGCATGGCACAGCGCGGACTCAGACCACCCAACCGCGTGACACCCTGGGCCGGAAACTGGCGACTCCACTGGTTGCTGGCGCTAACGGCTGACCCGGCCCCCGGTCACGCTGCAATGCAGCGAGCCGGAGAGGAAATCGAACGCCTGATGCAGGAACTGCCGGAAGACTGGATCGAGGATTTCTCAAGGACGCTGCCCGAAGAACTGCATGATGTGGAAGTCGAAACCCGCTGAAAACGACGACCGTCCCGATCTGTCCGCCCTGAACAAGCGGGTGGATGCCTTGCTGGATGAGAATCGTCGCCTGTTGCAGAATTTCGAAGCCATGCAGGCCCATTTCGGCGGGCTGGCGCGCTCGGTGTGGCGCGTGCAGGAGGATGAACGCCGGAAACTTGCGCGCGAGTTGCACGATGGCGTCGGGCAGAACCTGACCGCCCTGCGTCATCGACTCGAGTCGATTGCCCCGGGCGAAGCGCGGGATGCAGCCATCGAGCTTGCCGGCCAGATCCTCGAAGACGTGCGCGAGCTATCTCGATTGCTGCGCCCACCCGTTCTCGACGACCTGGGGCTCCCCGCCGCATTGAAATGGCTGTGTCGGCGAGTGCGCGAATCTGCCGGCTTGCCGCTGAAAGTCGACGTTCAAGCGCTGGAAGAACTGTCGCTGCCCGATGAAACCGAGACCCTTGTGTTTCGCGTCGTGCAGGAGAGTCTGCACAATTGTACTCGGCATGCCGACGCCAACCGGGCCAGCCTGACGGCCACCCGTGCTGGCAATCGTATCGAGGTCACCTTCAGTGACGATGGGCGCGGCTTCGACCCGGCAACCCTCGCCGAACGCACCGAAGAGTCCGGTATCGGGCTGGCCGGCATGCGCGACCGGGTCAAACTGTTCGGCGGAGATCTCACCATCAACTCTCGTCCCGGACACGGCACGCGTATTGTGGTCGGCATCCCTCTTGCGGAATCATCGAGCCCGGCGGGCGTGCCCACATGAAACCGATTCGCATCCTGATTGCCGACGATCACAGGATCGTCCGCGACGGCCTGGTCAACCTTCTCCAGGCCGAAGGCCTGTGTGAGGTCGTTGCCCAGGCCGCTGACGGCATCGAGGCTGTCGAACTGGCGCACCGACATCGTCCCCAAGTGGCCTTGATCGATCTGTCCATGCCCAGGCTCAATGGCCTGGAGGTGGTCCGAAGAATCTGCCAGCAGGTACCGGAAACCGCCTGCCTGGTGCTGACACATCACGACGAAGAGGAATACGTCCTGCCGCTGGTTCGCGCCGGCGCAAAAGGCTATCTCGTCAAGGATACTGCCGCCGAGGAACTCCGGCGTGCCGTCGAAATGCTCGCCGCAGGCCAGGCATGGTTCGGGCCGCATGCCGCCCGAGCACTGGCAGCCAGTCAGCAGCAACCCGATCGCGGCTCCGATGACCCCTACGGTTCGCTGACCCCGCGCGAGCGTGAAGTCATGCACCTCGTATGCGAAGGCAAGACCACCAAGGAGATTGCGCGCGACCTGGACATCGGCGTCAAGACCGCAGAAAACCACCGCAGCCGGATCCTGGACAAACTCGATCTGTCCAACACCGCAGAACTGGTTCGCTACGCCGCCCGACGCGGATTGCTTGACTGAGTTTTATAACAAGAGCTGAGGGTTTTCCCCTGCCCGGCATGGGCAGTTTCACCGCTACCGCCCGAACCGTTCGACTGCTCCAATGGGGAATGAAAACCCCCGACCCAAGGAGCACT
>SKZJ01000253.1 GCA_007127425.1 Wenzhouxiangella sp. | reverse complement strand
CTGTCGGCCCATTTCGAGGTCATTCACCTCGACGTGGCCGGCAACCGCTATATGGCACTGGGCGAGATTCCCGGCGTCTACACGGTGCAACACATCAACCAGGATGCCGGCCCGCGTGGCGAGATGAGTAACCAGTCCGTCGTCGGCGGTATCGATGGCAATACCATCGTGCCCGGCTACCCGGACTGGCTCATCCCCACCGGCTACGACGGCAGCGGCGTGATCGTCGGCATTGTCGACGGCGGCGTACAGGAAAACCACCCCGACCTGATCGACAACATCGCGCCCTGCCTGGGCACAGAAGGCAGCTGCACCGGCGCTTCCGACAGCCACGGCACTCATGTAGCCGGCGCCGTCGCCGGCACCGGTCTCTCCGGGGTGACCGACTCGGCCGGCTTCCTGCGCGGCCAGGGCGTGGCCCCCGGTGCCGACCTGGTCAACCAGGCCTACGGACCATTCCTCGGCGCCGGCCCGGGCGGCATGGTGCCGGAAGGCATGCTGCGGCTATTCAAGGATTCGGCCGACAGCGGCACCCTGCTGACCAATAATTCCTGGGGGCCCACCGGAAACCCGCAGGGCTACGATATTCCGACCATGCAAGTCGACCTCATCTCGCGCGATGCCCTGCCGGATACTCCCGGCCATACGCCAGTCCTGGCGGTGTGGTCGATCATGAACGGCAACGGCGATTCCGGTGGCAACTGCGCCCCCAGCTCACTGGGCTCGCCCGACGAGGCCAAGAACCTGTTCAGTGTCGGTTCCACCGGCCTGCAGGCGGGCAGTGGCGCGCAGTTGCCGATTGACGAGGTGTTCAGCGTGTCCTCCAACTCCGCCCACGGCCCGGCCTGCGACGGCCGCCGCGTGCCCGACATCGTCGCCCCGGGCTGCCATACGGACAGTGCAAGCACCTCCAGTTCCTACGGCCTGTCCTGTGGCACCTCCATGGCCTCACCCGTGGTTTCCGGTGCCATTGCCCTGTGGGCCGAGCGTTATATCACCGAGACCGGGACCATCCCCTCCCCGGCGTTGATGAAAGCAGTCTTCATTGCCGCTGCCGAGAACCTGGCCGGTGGCACCGACGCCGACGGCGGCACACTGGACCACCGCCCCGACCGTTTCCAGGGCTTCGGTCGCCTCGATCTCGACGAGGTGATGAACCCGGCCGGCGATTTCGTCTACCTGATGGACCAGGATGTCGTCTTCACCGAAGCCGGACAGGACTGGGGCATCGGCCTCAACGCCGCCGACCCGAACGAACCGATGCGGATCATGCTGACTTGGACCGATGCCCCCGGCCACGGCCAGGGCGGCACCACGCCGGCCTGGGTCAACATCCTCGACCTGGAAGTCGATGCGCTGGATGGCAATACCTACCTGGGCAACGTGATCGGGCCCGACGGCTGGTCCGAGTCAGGCGGAAGCGCCGACCACATGAACAACACCGAAGGAGTCTGGCTGCGCCCCGACCAGCACCAGGGCGGTATCGACCTGCGCGTGCTGGCCACCGACATCGCCGGCGACGCCCTCAACCCGCACGACCCCGGCGACCCCAGCCAGGATTTCGCCATCGCCTGCTACAACTGCATCGTCGGCGACCCCACCTTCCGCACCTCACTGGCACCGACCACGATCGAGGCCTGTATATCCGACAGCGGCAGCGAAGACTACCTGATCGAAGTCTCGATCAACGGTATTGGTCAGTACGACGGTACCGTGGTCCTGAGTTCGGTCGGCGAGCCGGCCGGTGTCAGCAGCCTGTTCGACCCGGTGTCGGTGAAGGCTCCGGGTCGCACCGACTGGATCCTGACTATTGGCAATTCGGCCTCGGCCGGCACCAGCACCCTGATCCTGACCGGTGACGACGGCGAGGAGACGCATGAACGTGAGCTAAGCCTGGTGCTCGATGAGTTACTGGCCAGCAAACCGGGCCTGCTCAACCCGCAAGACGGTGCCAGCGACCTGTCACTGACGCCGCAATTCAGCTGGGAAGTCTTGTCCGATGTCGCCACATACCGGCTCCAGGTCGCAACCGACGACGAATTCAACAACCTGCTCATCGACGAGTTGATTCAGGGCGGCACCTTCACTCCGGCGGTCGAGTTCGACACCGGCACGAGCTATTTCTGGCGCGTGCAGGGCGTCAACCTCTGTGGTGGCGGTGCTTACAGCGATACCTTCACCTTCAGCACCCGCCTCGAGCCGGAAGCCAGTTTTTCGACCACCGAATTCAGCTTTTTCATGCCCGGCGACAGCAGCGACGCAGCCGACCTTCAGATTTCCAATATCGGTACCGGCAACCTGCACTGGTCGAACGTTACCGACAATATCAACTCCGGTCATGGAACTGGACGTTTTGACGGTGACTTCGACATAGAGAACTGGGACCTCGTCAACGACCCGGCCGGAGTCGGTGGAAGTTTCTTTACGGATGTTGGCCCTCCCCTCGAGCTTTTCGTGGTTGGTGGTGACGACGACACCGGCGGTGTCACGGACTTGCAGATCGTGATTCCGACTGACGGCGTCATACACTTCGATTGGGGCTACCAGACCAATGACACAGCCTGTTGGGACTCGGGCGGCTATGCCATCAACGGCGCATACGTTGAACTGGCCTGTAACGATGCCGAAGTCCCCTATTTCGAAGGTAGTGAAAGCGTAGAGGTCGGCGAGGGCGATCTCTTCGCTTTCCGGGTTGCCACAGACGACGGCTTATTGGGAGAGGGCACGCTTGGTGTAACAAACTTCCAGTTTGAGGCGGCAGTTTGCGGCGAGGAACTGACCAATGTCGACTGGCTGTCGGTCAGCCCCGATAACGGCGTGATCGGCGAAGGCGGCAGCGAAACCGTCAGTGTGATGATTGACAGCACCGGCCTGGTCGATGGTGACTACCTCGGCTACCTGTGCGTGACCACCAACGACCCGGGCGCCGAGCTGGTCCCGATGCCGGTCAAGCTGGCCGTCGACTCAAACGAGAGACCCGAAATTGATATCAACCCGCAACCACTGTCGGCCGTACTTGCGCTGAACGGGAAGGATACGCAGAAGCTGACGATTTCCAACCGCGGCAAAGCCGCACTGAGCTGGGAGATCCCGGTCTCCGGCGACGACCCCGCCTGCGAATTGCCCCGCTGGCTTGAGGCCGATCCACTGTCCGGCACGCTTGCCCGAGGTGCCAGCGAGGAGGTATCGGTCACCTTCGATGCGACTGGACTGGAACACGGCGACTACAGCACCACACTCTGCCTGGCCTCAGACAATGACCAACAACAACCGATTGAGGTTGCGATCAAGCTCCGCGTCGTCGATCCGATCATCTTCGAGGACCGCTTCGAAGACGCCGAAGGCTAGCGATTCGCACCCACGCCGCGCCCGCTTCCTCCCGCTTGGTCGCGATCACCAACGCAAAGGGCCAGGCGAATGGCCTGGCCCTTTTTTTAGCGGAACTTGAGGAACGCTGCTGCCCGGAAGTGCGTGGCGCAGCATTTACCGTAAAGGCTACTCCGTCTCGCCTTCGCCCTCAGCTTCCTCATCGTCTTCGTCTTCGTCCGCGGCCGCAACCCGCGCCAGGCCGATGAGCTGCTCATCGTCGCCCACCCGCATGAGCGTTACACCCTGGGTATTGCGACCCAGCTGCGAGATCTCACTGACCGAAGTCCGCACCAGGGTTCCAGCGTTGGAGGTCAGCATCACGTCGTCTTCCTCGCTTACGCCCAGCGCCGCCACCAGGGGACCGTTGCGCCCGGAGGTCTGAATACCGATCACGCCCTGCCCGCCGCGACGATAAACCGGGAACTCGTCCAGCGTGGTGCGCTTACCGTAACCGTTGGCGGTCGCCAGCAATACGTCGCCGTCATCGGCCACCAGCATGGAAACCACTTCCTGGTTCTCCTTGAGGCGGATTCCCAGCACGCCGCGCGTCTGGCGACCCATGGGACGGGCATCCTTTTCGTTGAAGCGGATAGCCTTGCCGGCCGAGGAAAACAGCAGGATGTCGCGCGTGCCGTCGGTAAAGGCGACATCCACCAATTCGTCGCCTTCCTCGAGCAGTACGGCCCAGATGCCGTTGGAGCGGATATTGGCAAAATCCGACAGCGGCGTCTTCTTGACCCGGCCGGCGCGAGTGGCAAAGAATACGAACCAGTCATCCGGGAACTCGCGCGTGGGCAACACGGCGTTGATGCGTTCCCCCTCCTCGAGCGGCAGCAGGTTGACCATCGGCCGGCCTCGGCTGTTATGACCGGCCTGCGGCAATTGGTAAACCTTGGTCTTGTAGACCTTGCCCGCACTGGTGAATACCAGCAGCGTGTCATGGGTGTTGGTGACCCAGAAACGCTCGACGAAGTCTTCGTCCTTGGTGCGTGCCGCCGAGCGACCCCGGCCGCCGCGCTTTTGCGAACGGTAGCGATCCAGCGGCTGGTACTTCGCGTAGCCGGCATGGGAAAGCGTGACCACCACATCTTCCGGGCTGATCAGGTCTTCCATGGTCATGTCGAGATGGTCGTGCATGATTTCCGTACGGCGCTCGTCGGCAAACTGATCTCTCAGTGCCTCAAGCTCCTCGCGGATCACTTCCATCAATGCGTCCGGCTCTGAAAGGATGCGCATCAGCTCGCGGATGGTGCCGAGGATCTCCTCGTACTCGTCGGACAGCTTGTCCTGCTCCAGGCCGGTGAGCTTTTGCAGGCGCAGGTCGAGAATGGCCTGGGCCTGCTGCGGTGAGAGCTGGTATCCGCCCTCGCCCAGCCCGTACTCGGGCAGCAGGTCCTCCGGACGCGACAATTCGGCACCGGCGCGGCCGAGCAGCGCCTCGACCAGCCCGGCATCCCAGCGCCGTGACTGCAGCGCCTCCCGCGCATCGGCCGGAGTTTTGGAGGCCTTGATCAGCTTGATGACCTCGTCGAGGTTGGCCAGCGCCACGGTCAGGCCTTCGAGAATATGGGCTCGTTCTCGCGACTTGCGCAGTTCGTAGAGGCTGCGGCGGGTCACCACTTCGCGGCGGTGGGCCAGGAAGGCCGATAGCGCCTG
>SKZJ01000211.1 GCA_007127425.1 Wenzhouxiangella sp. | reverse complement strand
CGCACCAGCGCCCGTCATTATTCTCTTGCCACTTTCAACACATGCCGATTGCGTTTGAGGCGACGCATGATGCGGGCGAGCTGGTCGCGGTTGGTGACGGCCAGGGTGAAGTGCAGGATGGCGGTTTCGCGGGTCGTCGAGGGTTGCTCGACGCGCTCGATGTTGGCGCCGACTTCACTGAGCGTGGCCGACACGGAAGCCAGCACGCCGGGGCCGTTGACGGTGACGATCTTCAGCCGCACCGAGAACTGGCCACGCATTACCGGCGCCCAGTTGACGTCGAGACAGCGATCAGAGTGCTTCTTCTTCAGTTCCGGCACGTTGGGGCAGCGCTGACGGTGAATGACGATGCCCTTGCCCGGCGACATGTAGCCCATGATCGGGTCGCCCGGCACGGGGTGGCAGCAATTGGCATAGTCGATCGCGCTCCCCTCGGTGCCGCCGATGGTCAGGGCCTCGGTGGCCGCCTCCTCGCTCTGCCGACGCTGGGTCAGCGGCAGCAGCTTCTGGGCCGCCACGCCGGCGAGCATGTCGCCTCGGGCGATGCGAATCAGCAAGTCCTCGAGCCGATCCAGGCCGAGCTTCTTCAGGTAACGGGTCAGGCGACGCTGCGAAATCTGCTCCAGTGAAGTGCCGCGCCGGGCCAGCGCCTGGTCGAGCAGGCGATCGCCAATGGCGACAGAATCGGCCTGTTCGAGATTCTTCAGGTGCGCACGGATCGACGATCGCGCCTTGGAAGTCACAACGAATTCCAGCCACTCCGGCTCAGGCACCGATCCCGGTTCGGTGATGATCTCGACGGTCTGGCCGGTCTCAAGTTTCGTGTTGAGCGGCAGTTTCTCCTTCTCGATAACGGCACCTACGGCCTCGTTGCCGACATCGGTATGGATGGCATAGGCGAAATCGAGCGCGGTGGCATCGGCCTTGAGGTCGATGATCTTGCCGCGCGGGGTGAACACGAAGATCTCGTCGGGGAACAGCTCGGACTTGGCCGCGTCGAGAAACTCCACCGAGTCACCGGCGCGCGACTGCGTCTCGACGAGCTTGAGCAGCCACTCGCGTGCGCGCACCGCGGTCGAACCGTCGGGCGTGGCCTTGTAAAGCCAGTGCGCGGCCGCCCCCTTCTCGGCCACCAGGTCCATTTCCTCGGTGCGGATCTGGATCTCGACCGGAACATCGAACGGCGAGTTGAGCACCGTATGCAGCGATTGGTAGCCGTTGGGCTTGGGCAGGGCAATGTAGTCCTTGAAACTGCCGGGCTTGGGCTTGTAGAGCGAGTGGACCACGCCGAGGGCCTGGTAGCAATGCGGCTCGGAGTGGGTCACGATACGGAACGCGTAGAGATCCATCACCTCGTCGAACGACAGCGACTTGTCGCGCATCTTGCAGTAGATGCTGTAGATCGCCTTGGTGCGCCCCTCGACGCGAGCCGGAATACCGGCCTCGCTCAGGCGCTTCTTGAAGGCCTCGGTAATCGAATCGATGATCTCCGCCCGGTTGCCGGCACTTTTTTTCACCCGACGACGAACGACCCGGTAGCGGTTGGGATAGAGGTGGCGAAAGCCCAGCTCCTCGAGCTCTTCCCTGAGTTCGTTCATGCCCAGCCGGCCGGCAATGGGCGCGTAGATCTGCAGCGTCTCGGCTGAAATACGGCGGCGTGAGCCGGGGCTCATCGCCTCGATGGTACGCATGTTGTGCAGTCGATCAGCCAGCTTGATGAAGATGACCCGGAGGTCGCGGCTCATCGCCAGCAGCAGCTTGCGGAAGCTTTCGGCATCCGCCTCCTGGCGGGTGCGGAACTTCATCTTGTCGAGCTTGGTGACCCCTTCGACGAGCTTGGCGACCTGCTCGTCGAAGTCGCGCACCAGGTCGGCATGCTCGACCGGGGTGTCCTCGATGGTGTCGTGGAGAATGGCCGCGGCGATGGTCTGGAAATCCATGCGCATGCCGGCGAGGATGCGCGCCACCGCCACGGGGTGGAAGATGTAGTCCTCGCCGGAGCGGCGCTTCTGGCCATTGTGTGCCTCGGCACCCTTTTCATAGGCGCGCAGCACCACAGCCACGTGCTGCGGCTCGAGGTAGGTATTGAGCAGATCCCTCAGCTCTCGGACCGGGCCGGGGAGCATGGTCGCTTTTGTGGGCTGAGGGGCAGGCGCATGATCGATTTCCGGAACCTCCCGTCCCGGCTCGATCAGTCCAGGTCGTCTTCGGGCGGCGGCGGGATCTCGGCCTGCATGGCAGCGAGACGCGCGTCCAGCTCGGCCTGCAGGTTGGCGATGTTGTCGTCGTTGACCGCACCTTCGGCGATTTCGCGCAGGGCGATCACCGTCGGCTTGTCGGACTCTTCATCGACCAGCGGGTCGGCGCCATTGGCAATCATGCGCGCCCGCTGGGCAGCGGACATCACCAGTTCGAAGCGATTGGGTACGGCTTCGATACAATCTTCTACGGTTACTCGTGCCATGGTATCTGGGTTCTTCCTGGATTCGTGTCAGCATCGGGCAGATGCGCCCGAAAATCAATCTCTCAACCCGGCTCATTCATGACCCGGACGTTGCGAGACGGCGCCAGGTTCCGGAGATGTGGGCTTTCGCGACCGAGCGAGCCGGAAGCGCAGCCGTCGCTACGTTGAGGACTTGCGACCGAGTGAAAGGCCGCAGATTCGGGGCCTGGGGTCGTCGCAGTAGACTGGGTCATGAACGATCCGGGTCTATTGTAATCGGATTCGCCTCTTCATCCAACAGTTGTTTGACACGCCAGTACTGACGAGCGCGCCGCAGTGGCCAGGCATTGACGATGCCTACCAGTTCGTCGACGGTTCGCTCGAAATCGTCGTTGACCACCAGCCAGTCGAAATCGCCGCAGGCGCCGATCTCGCGTCGGGCCTCGTCGAGGCGGCGAGCGATGACCTCGGGTTCATCCAGGCCGCGGCCATGCAAGCGCTCTCCGAGTGCCGCCATCGACGGCGGCAGGATGAAAATCGTGCACACATCGGCATGCGCCCGGCGCACCTGGGCGGCACCCTGCACGTCGATTTCGAGCAACACGTCGCGGCCCTCGGCCCAGTGCTTTTCGACCTCGTCACGCGAGGTGCCGTAGTAGTTGCCGAACACCTCGGCATGCTCGAGATAGCGCCGGTCGGCAATCCCGCGTCGAAAGCTGTCGACGTCGATAAAACGGTAGTGCTGCCCATCGATCTCGCCACGGCGCGCCGGGCGAGTGGTGTCGGACACGGACAGGGCCAACCGCGGGCAGCGTTCGAGCAGGGCCGCGATCAGGCTGGTCTTGCCGGTACCGCTGGCCGCGGCGATGACGAACAGGTCACCGGCGGTCCGGGGACTATTCGACATTCTGCACCTGCTCGCGCATCTGCTCGATCAGCACTTTCAGCTCGACGGCCGCCTGGCCGATTTCGGCCAGCGTCGCCTTCGATCCCAGCGTGTTCGCCTCGCGGTTGAGCTCCTGCATCAGGAAGTCCAGCCGCCGGCCCACCGGTTCGCTCAGCGCCATCACCCGCCGTATTTCGGCGACGTGGGCAGCCAGCCGATCGAGCTCTTCATCGACATCGAGCTTCTGGAGTTGCAACGCCACTTCCTGCTCGACACGGCCCGGCTCGACCGGCGCCTCGATGGCGGCCAGGCGCTCGCGGAACCGCTTCTCCAGGGCGGCCCGAATCTCGGGCAGGTGCTCGCGCACGGCCGCGGCCTGTCGATCAATGCCGTCCAGGCGCGCCTCCAGCATCTCGGCGATCGCCCCGCCTTCCTGCTCACGTGCGGTGACCAGCGCATCAATGGCCTGACCAAGCAACTCCACGGCCTGCGCTCGGTCGGCGTCCATGTCTGGACGCTCCTGCAAGATCAATCCAGGCCAGTCGAGCAGATGCACCAGGTCGGGTTCGGCACTGCCGCCGGCCAATTCCGCGATCTCGTCATGGGCATTGACCAGGGCACGGGCAAGGTCGTGGTTGACCTCCAGCCGGGCGCTGGCGGCGGCCGGGTCGGCCTGGAACCTGAGCGAGACCTCGATCTTGCCGCGACCGAGCCGCTCCTTGAGCCGCTGGCGCAACTCGGGTTCGAGCGCGCGGAAATCGTCTGCCAGGCGCACCGAGACATCGAGATAGCGCTGGTTGACCGAGCGCAGCTCCCAGGTCAACTGGCCGTTGACAGATGCCGCAGTGGCCTGCGCGTAGGCGGTCATGCTCCTGATCATGACATTCCAGAGGTCGGAGAACAGGGCAACATGGTACCCTTGCCAGCCTTCGAAGAGAAAGGAAATCCGCCTTGCAAAGACCCTCAGGCCGACGCCCGGACGAACTGCGGCCGGTGCAGATTGACCGCCATTTCACCAAGCATGCCGAAGGCTCGGTGCTGATCTCCTGCGGCGAAACGCGGGTGCTGTGTACCGCCAGCGTCGAGGACCGTGTGCCGCCCTGGCTTCGGGGCAAGGGCCAGGGTTGGGTAACGGCCGAGTACGGCATGCTGCCGCGTTCGACCGGAACGCGCAATATGCGCGAGGCCACGCGCGGCAAGCAGGGCGGGCGCACGCTGGAAATCCAGCGTCTGATCGGCCGCAGCCTGCGCGCGGTCATCGACATGGAAGCGCTCGGCGAACGCACCGTGACGCTGGACTGCGACGTGCTCCAGGCCGACGGCGGCACGCGCACCGCCTCGATCACCGGCGCCTACGTCGCCCTGGTCGATGCCATGGACCGCCTGTTCGACAGCGGCAAGATCAAGCGCAACCCGATTCACGGGCGCGTCGCGGCCGTATCCGTGGGCATGCTCGGCGCCGACGCCGTGCTCGACCTCGATTATGCCGAGGACTCGGCCGCCGACACCGATCTCAACGTGGTCATGAATGACGGCGGCGGCTTCATCGAGATCCAGGGCACGGCCGAGGGTCATGCCTTCCGTCGCGACGAACTCGACGCCATGCTCGACCTGGCGGCAAAGGGTGTTTCCGAACTGATCCAGGCCCAGGATGATGCGCGCGGCAGGCCTTGAAAAACTGGTGCTGGCCAGCGGTAACGCCGGCAAGCT
>SKZJ01000286.1 GCA_007127425.1 Wenzhouxiangella sp. | reverse complement strand
GAGCAGGACGTCACGCTCGAAACCGGACACGTGGCCCGTCAGGCCGACGGCGCCGTTCTGGTGACCATGGACGATACGGTGGTGCTGGTCACTGCCGTGGCGCGCAAGGAAGCGAAGCCGGGCCAGGCGTTTTTCCCGCTGACGGTCAACTACCAGGAAAAGTTCTATGCCGCGGGCAAGATTCCCGGCGGTTTCTTCAAGCGTGAAGGGCGTCCGACCGAGAAGGAGACCCTGACCTCGCGACTGATCGATCGTCCCATCCGTCCGCTGTTCCCGAAGGGGTTCATGAACGAGACGCAGGTCATCGCTACGGTGATGTCGTCCAACCCTGAAGCGGACGGAGATATTCCCGCATTGATCGGTGCATCCGCCGCGTTGATGCTGGCCGGTGTGCCGTTCCAGGGTCCGATCGGCGCTGCCCGTGTCGGTTTCATCGACGGCAACTACGTGGTCAACCCGAGCCAGACCCAGCTCGAAGATTCGAAGCTGGACCTGGTCGTTGCCGGCACCTCCGAGGCCGTGCTGATGGTCGAGTCCGAGGCCGACCTGCTGACCGAAGAGCAGATGCTGGGCGCCGTGACCTACGGCCACGAGCAGATGCAGGTGGCCATCAAGGCCATCCAGGAACTGGCTGCCGAGGCCGGCAAGCCGAAGTGGGACTGGCAGGCACCGGAAAAGCCGGCCGGACTGGATCAGAAAGTGGCCGAGCTGGCTTCCGACGGCCTGGCCGGCGCCTACAAGCACACCGACAAGACGCAGCGCCGTGAAGCGCTTTCGGAGCTGCGTTCGAAAGTTGTCGAACAGCTGTGCCCCGAGGGTGACGAAAACGCGCCGAGCGAAGATGACGTCAAGAACGAGTTCGCGACGCTCGAGAAGAATTACGTGCGCAACCAGATTCTCGACGGCAAGCCGCGCATTGACGGCCGCGACCTCACCACCGTGCGTCCGCTGGACATGTACACCAGCGCTTTTCCGCGCACCCATGGTTCGGCCATCTTCACCCGCGGCGAAACCCAGGCCATGTGTGTCGTGACCCTGGGAACCGGTCGCGATGCGCAGATCATTGATGCCATCGAGGGCGAGTACAAGGAGCAGTTCATGCTCCACTACAACTTCCCGCCGTTCTGTGTCGGTGAGACCAGCTTCATGCTCGGTCCCAAGCGCCGCGAAATCGGCCACGGCAAGCTGGCCAAGCGCGCGCTGAATGCCGTCATACCCAAGGGTGAGGAATTCCCCTACGTGCTGCGCATCGTTTCGGAAGTCACCGAGTCCAACGGTTCGAGCTCCATGGCGACCGTTTGCGGCAGCTCGCTGGCACTGATGGATGCCGGTGTGCCGGTGCGTGCGCCGGTGGCCGGTATCGCCATGGGCCTGATCAAGGACGGCGATCGCTTCGCCGTACTCACCGACATTCTCGGTGACGAGGACCATCTCGGCGACATGGACTTCAAGGTGGCCGGCTCCGAAGAAGGGGTCACCGCCTTGCAGATGGACATCAAGATCACCGGCATCACCGAGGAGATCATGAAGGTGGCGCTCAGCCAGGCCAGCGATGCGCGCAAGCACATCCTCGGCCAGATGAACGAGGTGATTTCCTCGCCGCGTGAAGAGATGAGCCAGTATGCGCCGCGCCTGTTCACCATGAAGGTGCATCCGGACAAGATTCGCGACGTGATTGGTAAAGGTGGCTCCACCATCCGCGCCATTACCGAAGAGACCGGCACCACCATCGATATCCAGGATGACGGCACCGTCACCATCGCCTCGGTCAACCAGGCCGCGGCCGACGATGCGCGCAAGCGCATCGAGCAGATCACCGCCGATGTCGAAGTCGGTACGATCTACGAGGGTACGGTCACCAAGATCATGAACTTCGGTGCCTTCGTGACCATTCTGCCCGGCAAGGACGGTCTGGTGCACATCTCGCAGATCTCCGATGAGCGTGTCGAGAACGTGACCGACGAGCTGGCCGAGGGTGACAAGGTCAAGGTCAAGGTCCTCGAAGTCGACAAGCAGGGCCGGATCCGCCTGAGCATGAAGGCGCTCAGCGAAGACGAGAAGTAAGCTTCGTCAACCGACGATCAAGGCGGGCCGGTTCGGCGACGAGCCGGCCCGCTCTTGTTTACAGGGAGTGACCAGGACGATGGACACACAGATTCAGATTCCCGTCTCGCCGGGTGAATTGCTCGACAAGCTCAGTATCCTCGACATCAAGCTCGAGTGCATCGGCGACGAGGACAAACTGGCCAATGTACGGCTCGAGCATGAACTGCTCTCGCGGGTGTGGGCCGATGCCGGCCTGGAAACGGCCGGGATTGTTGCACTGCGCGGCCAGTTACGGGCGATCAACCAGCGCCTGTGGCGAATCGAGGACAAGATCCGCGACTGCGAGCGCAGGCAGGACTTTGGCGACCACTTCGTGTCGCTGGCGCGCTCGGTGTACGTTCAGAACGATGAACGCGCCGAGATCAAGAAGAAGATCAACCTCGCGCTGGGCTCGGAAATCGTCGAGGAAAAGTCGTACGCCGAGTATTGATAATGTGGCATATTTCACCCTTTTACGGGTAAGATAGTCAAACAAGTATTTAACAATCAGGGGCATAAAGGCATGTTTCGCAAATTCAGTCTGGCAGTTTCACTGGCCCTGGCCGGCGCCGTGGCGGCGCAGGCCCAGGTGGATGCCAACGACGAGCCGGTTTCGATGCAGCAGTCGCCGACGTTCAACTTTGTCGGTGACCGCTACCGCATCGGTGTCGGCGTCGATTCGGAATTCGATTTCATTGGTGAATTTCAGGCCTCGCTGTCGGAAACCGACCGCACCGCCTTGATCGGTGAAGGCTGGCTGGGTCGCGATGGCGCCGCCGGTCTCAAGCTCAATTACCACTGGTTGTTCAATACGACCACGGAGGAGGGGCCGGACGGTCCCGTTTACACGGATGGCCGCGTGGCCAAGCTGTTCCTTGCCGCCGACCAGAACCAGCTCGACGATCGCAAGCTGACCTTCGGTGCCGGTTACGAGTACCAGAACTGGTTCTTTGCCGGCTACGGGATGACGGCACTGAGCTCCGAGCGTCTGGTCAGCCAGACCATCGATATCGACGAGCGCCTGGTGACCGGTACCGTCGACGGCCGTGGATTCACACGGACCGACACCATCGAGACGATTATCGACCTGTTCGAGGAACCCTACGAGTGGGGCCTGGGCCTTCGTGCGGGCCGCTATTTCGATAACCAGCTGGTGCGTCTGCGCGGCGGCCTGGATTACGAAAGCGGCGATTTCGGCTCTTCGCAGACGACCGGATCGCTGTCGCTGGACAAGCATTTCGCCAATACCCCGCACAGCCTGTCGCTGCGCACGAGCTACTACAGCAAGAGCGGTGATTTTGTCGAGGATCGCAACGACCTGCGCGGCAGCCTGGTCTACAGCTACAGCTTCGGCGGTCACGCGTATCGCCCGGTTCGCGAGTATCGAGAAATCGAAGTGACGCGCGAGGCCGAACCGCGCTACGAAGAGCGCGTGATGGCCACCGAGGTCACCCTCAGTGATCGAGCCACGTTCGACTTTGACAGTGCCCAGCTCCGCCCGGCAGCACGCGCCACGCTCAACGATCTGGTCGATGCCATCCGCGAAGGCGGCCTGGTCAGCACCATCCAGGTGGTCGGTCACACCTGTGATATCGGTACCGCCGAGTACAACCAGGGGCTGAGCGAGCGTCGTGCCCGTTCGGTCGTGGAGTACCTGGCCACGCGCGGCATCGAGGCCGACGAAGTCGATTGGGATGGTCGCGGCCTGCACGAGCCGCGCTACCCGAACGATTCGGAGGAGAATCGCAGCCGCAATCGCCGCGTCGAGATCAGCTTCGTGACCGAGGAGTCGCGCACCGAGCGGATCCAGGTCGGTCCGGACGAGCCGGTGACGGAAATCGAGCGAGTCGAAGTGCCGGTCGAAGCACCGTGGATTCGTCGTGCGCTCAGGAATCCGGTTCGCCACAAGCGTATCGTCGACTATTACCGTTACCAGGAATCCACCACCTCGATTACCGAGGGCGACGTGGTGTTCGACAACCAGCCGCCGGTGGCCAACGACAACCAGTTCACGGTCGAGGTCGATTCGGTCGACAACACGCTCGACGTGCTGGCCAACGACAGCGATCCCGATGGCGATCCACTGAGCATCGTTGATGCGACCCAGCCTTCCAACGGCCAGGTGGAAATCAGCGGCGATGTCCTCCTTTACACGCCTTCGGCCGGTTTCACCGGGACTGACAACTTCAGCTACACCATCGACGACGGTTTCGGTGGCCAGGCATCTGCCAATGTGACGGTTCTCGTTGAGGCACCCGGCGCCCCGCCGGTGGCCGAAGACATCGAGGTCTCCACGGTGCGTACCCAGCCGGTCGACGTGAACGTCCTGGCCTCGGCCTATCTGCCGGACGGTGGCAACCTGGAAATCGCTTCATTCGGTCAACCTTCAGACGGCAATGTCACCCAGGTCGGCGACCAGCTTCGTTACCAGCCCGACCAGTTGTTCTTCGGTGACGACAGCTTTACCTACACCGTGGTCGACGACCGTGGCCGCGAGGCGACTGCCACTGTGTTCGTCAGCGTGGCGTTCGCCAACCAGGCGCCGGTGGCGCGATCGGATTTCGCTTCGACCCCGGCGGGAGTGCCGGTCACCGTGGATGTGTTGGCCAACGATTTCGATCCTGATGGCGATCCGCTGGAAATCGTGTCGGTGCAACAGATCTCGCTGGCGTCCGCCGAAGCGGTGATCAACGACGACAACACGATCACCTTCACCATCGGCGATGTCTGTCACGGGACCAATCACTTCCGTTACACGATCTCCGATCCGTTTGGCGCCACTGCGACTGCTGCCGTCACCATTGAACGGGATGACAGCGGAGCGGAAGGCGAGGACCCCTGCAGCAAGGAGCAGTGAGGTCAGGGCTGGAGCAGCCGTTCCAGCCGCTCGATGACATCCCCCGGCGTGATGAGATCCATCACGCCGGGGTATTGCAGTTTTCGCCCCCAACGAACATTCTCCGGCGCTTTCCCAAGGTGCTGGCGAGTCGCCTCCGGG
>SKZJ01000258.1 GCA_007127425.1 Wenzhouxiangella sp. | reverse complement strand
GTCGACGATGCCGAGGATCACCGCGATGCCGCCTTTCAGCTCAACCGGGATGTGCCGGCACAGCTTTCGTCGTGGTGCCGCGGCAATGGCGCGCTGCTCGTTCATTACTCGACCGATTATGTGTTCAGCGGCAATCCGGGGCGAGGGTGGCGCGAAGACGATCCGGTGGCACCCGAGTCGGTCTACGGTGCCAGCAAGCTGGCCGGAGAGGAGGCCATTACAGCTTCCGGCTGCCGAGCACTCGTGTTGCGCACGGCCTGGGTTTACAGCGCACTGCCCGGCAACTTTCTCTCCGCGATTCTCAAACGTGCCGGCCAGGGTGGAGATCTGCGAGTGGTTTCCGACCAGGTGGGTTCGCCGACCTGGGCAGGGACCCTGGCCAGGTCCACAGAAGTGTTACTCGAGCGGGTCGCCCCGACCGTTGAACGGCCGAGTCTGCTACATGTCTCAGGAAAGGGAGCCATGAGTTGGTGCGAAATGGCGAGTGCAGCCGTGCAGTTGGCGGCCGAGCGTGGCATCATCGAAACTCCGGTTGCTGTTGAGCCGATCACCAGCGATGAGTGGCCGCAGAAAGCGAAGCGTCCGAAGTGGTCGGTGCTCGATGGCTCCCGGTATGAACACATGACCGGCGAGGCGCTGCCCGATGCGCTGGTGGCGCTGGCCGAATGTCTGGACCAGTGGAAGGACACAGCATGCTGATTCCCGTGATTCTCTCCGGTGGCGCCGGTACCCGGTTATGGCCGGTCTCGCGCAAGGCCCACCCAAAGCCCTTCATGCGCCTGGCCGATGGCCAGACGCTGGCCGCCAGCACCATCCGGCGGGCGCTCGCCGTCTCCGGGGTGCCCGAGACCCTGACCGTGACCGGGCGTGACTACTATTTCCTCACCCGGGATGAATACCAGCAGGCCGCCGGCGAGGCCCACCACCATTTCCTGCTCAAGCCGGAAGGCCGAAACACGGCGCCGGCCATTGCTGCCGCCGCGCTGTGGGCGGAACATCACTTCGGCGCCGATACCTGTTTGCTGGTGCTGCCTGCCGACCACCTGATCCGCGATACCGAAGCCTTTGCCACGGCAGTGGCCGAGGCACAACGCCTGGCTGCCGACGGCTGGCTGACCTGCCTGGGCATCACGCCCACTCATGCTGAAACCGGGTACGGCTATATCCGCGCCGGCGAGGCCGTCGGCGATGCCGGTCGACGTATCGAGGCTTTTGTGGAAAAGCCAGATCTCGACACGGCCCGCCGCTACTACGATTCCGGCGAGTACTTGTGGAACGGGGGCATGTTCTGTTTCCGTGCCGACACCATCCTGGCGGCAATCGAAGAACTGGCGCCCGACATTCTCGAACAGGTGCGGGCGGCCTGGCGGGCCACCGATATCGATGAGGCACCGGTAGAGCTGGATGCAGAAGCGTTCGCCGCGGTAAGGCCAGAGTCGATCGACTTTGCCGTCATGGAAAAGGCGTCACGTCGGGCGGTGGTGCCGGTCGACTGCGGCTGGAGCGATATCGGCTCCTGGCAGGCAATCAGCGACCTCTACGAGACCGACGCCCTGGGCAACCGTGCTCAGGGAGAAGCCGTGCTCATCGATACGCGCAACACCTTCGTCCAGGGCGATCGTCGCCTGGTGGCTGCGGTCGGCGTGGAAAACCTGCTCATCGTCGATACCGGGGATGCGGTGCTGGTGGCCAATCGCGACCGCGCCCAGGAGGTCAAGGCGGTGGTCGAAGAATTGATCCGCACCGATCATGATCTTGCCGTCCACCACCGCACGGTCCATCGTCCCTGGGGGAGTTATACCGTCTATGAGGATGCCGACGACTGCAAGGTCAAGCGCCTGGTTGTGCGCCCGGGCGGCATTCTGTCGCTGCAGCGTCACCAGTACCGGAGCGAGCACTGGACGGTGGTCGCTGGCAAGGCAAAGGTTCGTGTCGGTGACGAAGAATTCATGCTCGGTGCCGGCGAGACGGTTCAGATTCCCGTCGGCAGCCTTCACCGCCTGGAGAACCCGGGCGAGGATAATGTCGAAATCATCGAAGTCCAGACCGGCAGCTATTTCGGCGAGGACGATATCGAACGGCTGGAGGACGTCTACGGGCGAGTATGAAGAAAACGAGTCCACAGTTGAACACAGATGAACACAGAGTTCTGGCGGGCGGTTTCCGGCGTGTTGTACTTTTCTCGACGTTTGCACTGTTTGTTGGATGCGGATCGGGCACTGAAGAGCAAAGCGAGATCCGGTCCGAGGTGGAGCTGGAGGCGGCTGCCATGGACTGGCGTGAGCGGCGGCTCAACCGGCTGACTGAACCTTATGGATGGCTCAGTCTGGTAGGTCTGGATTTCGTGTCCGAGAGGGAATGGCGCGTGGGCAGTGACGAGGGCATGGATATCGTCATGCCGGCCGGTCCGGAGTTCTGGGGCTTGCTGATCGTCGAGGACGGCGACGCAGAGTTCGAGCCCGCCTCCGATTCGGTCAGTGTCGATGAGCGGGCCGGGGAAGCGGGTCGCCTGGTGCGGCCCGACCGTGACGAGCCGGTCTGGGTGGAAGCCGACGATGTTCGTTTTCAGGTCATCGGCCGCAATGACCGCCTGGCAGTCCGCACTCGCTGGCCGCGGGCAGAGGCATTGACCGAGTTCGTCGGTCTTGACTACTTCGATTTCGACCCGGACTGGGTCGTCGAGGCCCGTTTCGAGGCTCATCCGTCGGGGACCACCATGCCGGTCGGAAGCGTACTTGGTGATATCACCGACGAACCCAACCCGGGTGCAGTGGTGTTCGAGATGGACGGTCGCGAGCTCCGCCTCGAAGCAGTGGCCTCGTCAGACGGCGAGCAGCTGTTTTTCATTTTTGCCGACCGTACCACTGGGCGCGAGACCTACGGCGGTGGCCGTTTTCTGTACGCGGACCTGGCCGATGAGGACGGTCGCACGGTGCTCGATTTCAACCGTGCCTACAATCCACCTTGCGCCTTCACCGAGTATTCCACCTGCCCGCTACCGCCGCCGGAAAACCGGCTCGACATTCGTGTGGAAGCCGGTGAACTCGCTTATCAGGGGCCCGGGGGCTGGCAGCCGGGCGATCTCTAAACCTGAACCTAGGGTTGGCGATCCGGGACACGGGCCGGGTTCATGCGAAACCTTCGGTTTCGAAATCACCCGGCCCGTGCCCCGGATCGCTGATACCCCATCAATGCGTTAGCCCGTTAACCCGTTTTCCGGACGCGTCCGCTCAACGCCCCTTGAACTCGGGCTTGCGCTTCTCAAGAAACGCGCCGGTCCCTTCCTTCATGTCCTCGGTGGCACAGCAAAGGGCAAAGCGCGCTGTTTCCAGCGCCAGGCCGGTGTTCAGGTCGGTCTCTGCACCCTGGTTGACGGCCTGCAGGATGCCGCGCACGGCTTCCGGGGCAGCCGCAGCCAATGAAGTCGACAGGCCGGTGACGGTTGATTTCAGCTCATCGCTGGCCACTACCTGATTGACTACGCCCAACTCGAGTGCACGTTGGGCGGTGATGGGCTCGCCGGTCAGGCTCATTTCCAGTGCGCGTGTCGTGCCGACCAGCCTGAGCAGGCGCTGGGTGCCGCCGAATCCCGGCATGATGCCCAGCTTGATCTCGGGCAGTCCCAGGCGGGCGTTGTCGGACGCGATTCGCAGGTGACACGCCAGCGCCAATTCCATGCCGCCACCCAGGGCGAATCCGTTGATGGCTGCGATCACCGGCTTGTCCAGGCTCTGGATCAGGCTCATCAGATTCTGGCCCCTGGCCGAGAAGGCGCGCGCCTCGATCGCCGACTGCTCGCGGATCTCGCCGATGTCGGCGCCGGCCACAAAGGCCTTCTCGCCGGCACCCGTGAGCACGATCACGCGCACTGATTCGTCGGTGCAGGCCTGGATGATCGCCTGGTGCAGTTCGTTCAGCGTTTGGCGGTTGAGCGCGTTGAGTTTATCGGGGCGGTTGACGGTGATGGTGCGGACGTTGTCGTTGTCATCGATCAGCAGATTGTCGAAAGGCATGTTGGAGTCTGGTGTGGGGGTTCGTGACTATTGTAGGTTTAGTTTGGTTGGTGGTTTGGTTGTTTGGTCAGGGGCCCGGTGTCAGTGGGTGCGGTTGAGGAGGGTGAAGGCGGCCAGCGTCAGGATGACGAGTGCGAACAGGCTGGATGCGGCCAGCACCAGCCCGGTGCCGAAGGGGCCCAGGGTGGTCAGGAAAGCGGTGGCATGCTCGAGGGCGGAGGTGAAATCCGGGCGGTGACTGAGGCATTGCGCCAAGCCCGAGATGATTCCGGCCAGGGCGGCCGGAATCATGATGAGCAGGGCGGCGATTATGGCGATGACGTGCATGTCGTCTCCCTCGAATGCAGGTCTGGAGTCAGTCGCGCAGTTCGCGGTCGATGCGATATTCGCTGGAGGTCAACCAGGCCTCCATGCGTTGCAGGCGGTCGTCGAGGTCGCGAAACTGACGGTTGAGTTGGCCCACTCCGTCGCGCGGAGCGCGCCTGACCTCACGCCAGAACTCCTCCTCGTGCTCGTCCCGGTAAAGGTTGCGGGGGCGTTTCGGTACCAGGATCCACATCACCAGGTAGCCGACCACCATCACAGCGGTGAAGGGGATGGCCAGCAGAATCACGATCAGCCGCAGGGCCGTCCGGTTGACGCCGGTCCAGTCGGCGAGACCGGCGCATACGCCGGCGAGAATGGCGTGGTGCTTGTCGCGGTACAACCGATTTCTGTTGGGACGCGTGGGGTGGCGCTCGTTCATATCCGGTTTCTCCATTCAGGGGTGTCGGCGTCGAGAATGCGCTCCAGCGTACGGACTCGGTCCTCCATGCGCCGGGCTGTCTCGTTGAGTTGTTCGAGCAGGGCCTCGTCCTTGCTGTTGATTCGGCGATTGGCCGAGTTGCGGGTCGCGTAGTGCAGGATCAGCCATAGCGGCACGACGATGACCATGAACAGCAGCAGCAAGGGCATCAGAATCGCAGACACGGCGATAGAGGTGCCCGAATAACCAATGGTGGCAAACATCAGGTCAAGCATGTCCCTGGTTCTCCTTTATCAGGACTTGTTCCTGGCCTTGAGCGCTTCCAGCTCGGCCTCGATGCG
>SKZJ01000087.1 GCA_007127425.1 Wenzhouxiangella sp. | reverse complement strand
GCCGGGCGGCGCGTTCACCTGCCGGTGGTCAACGACAACCGGATGCACTTTATCCGTTGGACCCCGACGACCCGGATGCAGCCCAATCGTTTCGATATCCCCGAGCCCGCAGGCGGTGCGGAGTGTCCGCCCGAACGTCTCGAACTGGTGTTGATGCCGCTGGTGGCCTACTCGCCCACCGGCACACGCCTGGGCATGGGGGCGGGGTTCTACGACAGAACCTTTGATTTCTGCCTCGAACATCCTGAAAGCGGCCCCATGCTGGTGGGAACTGCCTACAGTTTCCAGGAAATCGACAGCTTGCCCGCCCAGAGCTGGGACGTGCCGCTGGATGCGGTCGTGACGGATCGGGGCGTGAGGGTGTTTCGGGAATGAGAGGTAAAAAGGTAGAAAGGTAAAAGGTAAAAGGTAAGGTAAAAGGGAGGAGCGTCGTGGCCTCGCCGTGCATGGTGGCCAACGGCGTGAGCCCTGCCATTGGCCACCGCCTGTCAACCACGCCCCACCGATCGCCCCCGTTTCCCATTTTCCCGTTTTCACGCCCCGATCTTGGTAGACTTTCAGCGTGGCTTTAGTGGTTGATGGAGGCATTGTTTGAACTATTGGCTGATGAAATCCGAGCCCGATGTGTTCGGTATCGACGATCTGAAGGCGCGGCCGAAGAAGACTGAGCCGTGGGACGGGGTGCGTAATTACCAGGCCCGCAACTTCATGCGCGACGAGATGAAGGTGGGCGACCGGATCCTGTTCTATCACTCCAACTGCAAGCCCCCGGCAGCGGTCGGTATCGCCGAAGTGGCCAGCAAGCCGTATGCGGATCCGACCCAGTTCGATCCGGACTCCAAGTACTACGACCCGAAAAGCGATCCGGACGATCCGCGCTGGATCCTGGTGGACGTGAAGTACAAGCGCCACCTCAAACGCCCGATTCCCCTGCAGGAGATCAAGGACCATGCCGATGCGCTCGCGGGTCTGCAACTGATCAAGCGCGGCAATCGGCTTTCCGTGATGCCGGTTTCGGCCGAGCATTTCGATTACATCGTGGGAATGGAAAACGAATGAGCAAGCAAAGACTGAAAATCGAGGTAGCCCGGGCCGCACTCGAGCATGTCGAGGATGGCATGCTGCTCGGCGTGGGTACCGGTAGCACGGTCAATGCCTTCATCGACGAGCTGGCCGCATCCGGCAAGCGCCTGGAAGCTGCGGTGTCGTCATCCGAGGCCACTACCGAACGACTGGAAAAGATCGGCGTGCGGGTAATGGACCTCAATCATACCGGCGACCTGGCGCTCTACATCGACGGCGCCGACGAGGTCGACCCGCACGGGCGACTGATCAAGGGCGGCGGCGGTGCATTGACGCGAGAAAAGATCATCGCCGGCGCCAGTCGCCGGTTCGTCTGCATCGTCGATCAGTCCAAGTGCGTCAAGATACTCGGAGAGTTCCCGCTACCGGTCGAGGTCATCCCGATGGCGAGGGCATACGTGTCTCGCCAGCTCACCCGCCTGGGGGGGCAACCGAACTTGCGGGAAGACTTTGTCACCGACAACGGCAACCTGATCCTGGACGTGCGCAATCTCGACCTGGTCGATCCGGTGAAGATGGAAACAGAGATCAACCAGCTCCCCGGCGTGGTCACTTGCGGCCTGTTTGCCCGACGGCGTGCGGACGTGGTGCTGGTGGCGACCGAAGACGGCGTCGAAACCCGGTAAGCGGGGCGGCGGTTTATTCCGCAACGATAAGCGAGTTGCGCCCCGAATGCTTGGCCTCGTAGAGCGCGTGGTCCGCACGTGCCAGCCAGCGCGACCAGGATTCACCCTTTTTCAGGGTGGCGGCACCTGCCGAGAAGCAGATAGGCCCGTCCGGGCCGTCCACGCCACCGCTCAGGCGCCGGTGCAGTTTTGGTATGGCCTGGCGGGCGGCATCGAGGTTCATGTCGCGTAACAACATGACGAACTCCTCGCCGCCCATGCGATAGATGTCATCACCCTCTCGCAGCGAATCCTCAAGCTGGCGGGCAAAACGCCGCAGGGTTTGGTCACCGGCTTCGTGCCCGTGGCTGTCGTTGATCTGCTTGAAGTGATCCAGGTCGAGTACCACCAGCGTGCACGGACGCTGATTTTCTCGGGACTCGTTGACCGCCTGTTCCAGGCGGTGTTGCATCAGCCGTCGATTGCCGATGCCGGTCAGCGGGTCATGCGTGGCCAGGCGCCTGAGCATGCGCCGCTGGCGCCGCATCTGGCCGGCGTAGTACATGCCGAAAGCGGTGATCATGACGGCGACCGTCACCCAGCTGATCTGTTCCAGAGTGGAAGCGAACAACCGGGATTGCAATCCCAGGGTCAGAATGGCCGATGCGTTCAAGACAAGCGCGGCGGGGTGCAAGAGCAGGAAAGTGTTGACCCAGAACACGAGGTAGGCCCACAGCAGGCCGTTGCTGCCGATCAGCAATGCACTGGCCAGGCAGGAGAGAGTGATGACGATACCGAACAGCATCATGGCGACCCGTTGCCAGCGCTCGATTCTGGCCAGCAACAAGGTGACGGCGATGGCGCTGAAGATGCCGGTATTGACCAGCCCGTCGACCCAGTCGCCGGTCAGGAAGCGGTAGGCCGCGTAGCCTGAAATCGCCAGCGCGGACAGGCCGCCGATGGCGAACATGACGGATAGTTCCGTGACGTAAGGGCGCATCTGCCCGTCCCAGTCGATCTCGGGTTGACCTCGGGCAGGGTCGGTATCCGACTGTCTGCGCATTCCTTTCCCCCGGCATGCCGGCTGCTGGCCGGACATGCCCTCCGAACGTCATCCGACTATGCCACAGGCCTGCGGCAACGGCAATTCCGGACACTGCGCTTGAGCGGATAAAATGTTCGCATGAGCCTTCCAAGACAACTCAGCGTCGCCCCCATGATGGACTGGACCGACCGCCATTGCCGGTACTTCCATCGCCTGCTTGCACCCGGCGCGCTCCTGTATACCGAAATGGTCACCACCGGTGCGGTGATACACGGCGATCGCGAGCACCTTCTGGGCTTCGACAGGGCCGAGTGCCCGGTTGCCCTGCAACTCGGCGGCAGCGATCCCGATGAGTTGGCGCAAGCGGCCGAGATCGGTGCGGGATTCGGTTACGACGAAATTAATCTCAACGTGGGCTGCCCCTCCGACCGGGTGCAGAAGGGCCGCTTCGGCGCCTGCCTGATGAAGGAGCCCGAACTGGTCAGGGACTGCCTGGCGGCCATGCGGCAAGCCGTGGAGGTGCCGGTGACGGTCAAGACGCGCATCGGCGTGGACGAGCTCGACAGCGAGGCCTTTCTGCAGGCGTTTGTCGCTACCGTGGCCGAGAGCGGGATCGACACCGTCATCCTGCATGCCCGCAAGGCGTGGCTTTCCGGTCTCAGCCCGAAGCAGAATCGCGAGATTCCGCCGCTGGCCTACGAGCGGGTCCACGGTATCAAGCGCGCCTTCCCAGACCTGACGATCGTGCTCAACGGCGGTATCGTGGATGTGGACACCGCCGCAGCCGAGCTCGACCAGGTGGACGGCGTGATGCTAGGGCGTGCGGCCTACCAGAATCCGTGGATCCTGGCCGAGCTGAGTGCCCGTCTCGGACTGCCGGCAGCCGAATCGCGTCGCGAGGTGGTTGCAGCCATGGTCGAGTATGCACACCGCCACATCGAACGCGGCGGCAAGTTACAGCAGGTCGCGCGTCACATGCTCGGCCTGTTCCATGGCCAGCCCGGCGCCCGGGGCTGGCGCCAGCAACTGAGCCAGAACATGCACCTGCCCGATGCTGAACCCGACCTGCTTCTGCAGGCCTGTCCCGAACCGGTCGTCACAGTTTTGGACCACCCGGCCTAAAATCGAAGCCCGGAAGTGTTGACCCGGCAAGCCGATTGTCTAAGATAGGCCACCCTTTGCCATGGCTGGAACAGCACCGTGATCGTCCGTACTACCGAGGAATTTCGAAAGCAGATCGACGCCGGCTGGCTGAACAACGATTCGCCGGCGGCGCCCCGCGCCGTGTTTCTGGTCGAACCGACCGGATTCCGGCTGTCCGAGCAGACGGCGCGCGACAACGTCTACATGGACCTGAGCGTGGACGTCGATCCGGCCCGGGCACTGGACCAGCACCGGCAACTGGCCGACCGCATCACCGCTTGCGGCATACCGGCGGTGCGCTTTCCCGGTCGCGCCGACACCCCTGATGATCTTTTTCCCAACAACGTCTTCGCCACCGCACCGGGCCGCCTGATCATCGGCGCCATGCTGCATCCCGATCGCCAGCGCGAGGCGTTGCGAAGCGACATCCGTGCCTTTTTCAGGGACCTGATCGGTTACGAGGAAGCCGACCTGTCGGATCGTGGGCTGGTCGCCGAGTTGACCGGTGCGCTGATCATCGACCGTTCGCACCGCATCGGCTACTGCGGCATGACCCAGCGCGTCGACGATGCCGGCTGCCGGGCCATGCACGAAGCCTTCGATCTGGCGCTGACCTTCCAGTTCGACCTCAAGCCCGACGAGTACCACACCAACGTAGTCATGTCCGTGCTGGCCTCGCGCGCCCTGGTGATCTGTCCCGACGCCTTCGTCGACCCGGAGGTGCCCAAGGCCATCGCCCATGCCTATCCCGGTCATGTCCTGGAAATCACCACGGAAGAGAAGGAAGCATTTGCCGGCAACTGCATTGCGGTTGGGCTCAATGACCTGTTCATGAGCCAGACCGCCGTCAACGCGCTGGCCCCGGAGAAACTGCGCCAGCTCGAGAGCTGGGGATTCACGGTCCACGGCGTCGAGCTCGACGAAGTCGAGAAAGCCGGTGGTAGTCTGCGGTGTTGTGTGGCTGAAATATTTTGAGGAGGAAAAAGGAAGGAAGGTAAAAGGTAAAAGGAAAAATGAGGGACAGGTTTCGGTGGCCGGGTGATGGCCAGTGGCATTTGTCCTGGCGTTGGCCCCGGAGCCTAGCGACGCTACCCCCTTTCACCTTTTACCTTTTACCGGTCACATTCAACCACCATTAAGCCCAAGCCGCTAGAATCAGCGACAACCCGCCATCCGGAGCGCCAGACCTCAATGTTTCACCTGATCAAGAAAATGCTGCTCGCCGTC
>SKZJ01000241.1 GCA_007127425.1 Wenzhouxiangella sp. | reverse complement strand
CCTGGTCCTTGGCGCCAGCTACGGCCTGCATCACACCCGCGTGCGACCAATCGACCGTACGCTGACCGACGGACACAATCTCTCGACCTGGCTCAGCCACGGCCACCGGCTGGCGGGAGACGGTTTCGTGCGCTATGGCATCGAGGCAACCCGTCGCAGCGCCACCAACCGGGCCGGATTCGACCAGGTCTCGCCCTTCATTCCCCAGACCGACGCCAACCTGGCCTTCCGTGGCCAGCGCACCCATCGGGTCGGTGACCCGGAAGTTGACGGCATCGGGCTCTGGATCAATGCCGCGCGCCCACTGGCCACCGTCGAGCTCTACGGCTTCGGCACGCTGGCGTGGCGCGACACCGAAGGTGCGGCGGTCTTTCGTCATCCCGACACCAACCAGAACGTGCGTGAGATCTTCCCCGATGGATTTCGCCCGGTCACCCGCGGCCGGAACCTGGACTTCGGCCTCACCGGTGGTGTGCGCCACGAGTTTGGTGCCTGGTCGTTCGATCATGCATTGAGCCTCGGCCACAACCGGTTCGAATTCGGCGTGAACAATTCGCTCAACCCCTCGCTCGGACCGGCCAGCCCCACAAGCTTCGATTCGGGGACTTTCGAGTTCAGTCAGCTCAACTTCAGCAACGAGGCTCGCCATACGCTGCAGCAAGGCCTGTTTAGCCGCCGAACCCACCTGGCGGCCGGCCTGGACTACCGCTTCGAGCGCTTTGAAAGCTCGCCGGGCCAGCCCGCCTCGCATGCCAGCGGCGATTTCCGGTTCGCCCCTGACCTGGCCGAACTGGTCGGCTTTCCCGATATCGGTTCCCAGGGGGCCAAGGGCCTTTCACCCGAGGATGCAACGACCGAGCGGCGGCACGTCATCGGTCTGTTTGCCGAAGTGTCCACCGAACTGACCGAGCGCTTCGAAACCAGTATTGCCGGTCGGTTCGAACACTACGACGACTTCGGGTCCACCCTGACCGGCAAACTGTCCGGCCGCTACCGGGTGAGTGACGAGGTCGCGCTACGCGGTTCGGCGTCGAACAGCTTCCGGGCTCCGTCGCTGTCACAGGTCGGCTGGGCGCGGCGAGACAATACCTTTTCTGCCGAGGGCGGCCGGATCTCCTCGCGCCTGGTGCGGTCCGGCTCGCCAATTGCCACTGCACTCGGCCTGCCCGAGCTCGAGGAAGAAACCTCGGTCAACCTCTCCGCGGGGCTGGTCTGGAGCTCGCCGGATGGGTTCAGTCTGAGCGCTGATGCCTTCGAAATCCGCCTTGACGATCGCATCACCCTGTCGGACTTCGTCTCCGATCCCGACCTCATTGAATTCGTCAACACACTGCCCGGGGGTGAGGGGGTTCAGGCCATCGCTGCGTTCACCAATGCGGTGGATACGCGCACCCGTGGCGTGGAGGCCGCCGCGGCATGGACCCGCGTGACCGATCATGGCCAGTGGCGTCTTGATTCTGCCTGGACGCGTGCCCGCACCCGCATCCGTTCCATCGCGCCGATACCCGCTGAAATGGCCGCCCTCAACCCCGACATCGCCCTGGTGGGTGTGGGTGAGCGCAACACCATCGAGACGGCCAGCCCGGAGCACGAGTGGATCACCTCGCTGAACTGGCAGGGACAACGCTTCGAGGTGCTGGGCCGATACCGCTACTATTCTTCAGTGGTGCGTGAATTCACCTTTGCCCGACAACGGTTTTCCGGCCAATCGGTATTCGATGTCGAACTCGGTTACCGCATCACGCCGAACTGGTCAGCCACGCTGGGTGCCAACAACCTGTTCGATCAGTATCCCGATGCCTCGGCCAGTGCCAACAACTTCTTCGGCAACTTCGCCTACGACCCGATCAATCCGGTCGGCATCAACGGCCGCTTCATCCATATTCGAAGCCAGTTGACGTTCTGAAAGAATGGAAAAGCGTTTCCCGACCCGACTTTATGCAGGAGAGAGGTCAGCCAGGGTCAACCCAGCGTAAAGCGGCTATCGTCGTCGCGCAGCATGAACAGGGCAATGCATGCGCCCAGCATGGGGATGGCGGCGAGGAACAGCATGTTGTTGAACGGGTCGAGGTATTGCTGCCAGGACGAGAGGGTGGAAATTGTGTGCGTGAGCAGAACAAAGCCGTAGGTCCAGAATTTCCAAAGGCCGAGCACGAAGGCGACCTCGATGGCGAGCTGTACCAGCCCGACCACCAACAGGATTCCAGCACCCATTCCGGCGATGAAGTAGAAATTCTCGAACACGGCTGCGGCATGTCCCGGGTTGAGCAGTTTGTCGATCGACCACATCGCCATGACGATGAAGATCGACACTCTAAGGATGAATAATGCAGTTGGTAGACGTTCGGACATGAAGTGCTTCCTGGTAAGTTTCCCGGAAAACTAACAATGCTGTGACACGATGTCGCTACGTAGTTGCCGCAGGGAGATTGGGCTGCACCTCTGCATCGCACAGACTCGGTGCAAGCTGCTATCTTGAAACCATGAGCAGTCATCAACGTGGATACGTGCATCAGACCTTGCGCCGTGACACGGCGTCGGCTCACCACGCCCTGGACCATCACCCATTGATGCAGCGACTGACAAGCAGTGAGCTGACCTGCGAGCAGTACGCCGAATCGCTCGCAGCCATGTACCGACCGCATGCCTGGCTGGAACAGCGGGTTCATCAAAGCCGCCATCATTTCGAGACGAGACTCCACCTGTCACCACGACTTGAACTGCTGGAAGCCGACCTGCTGGAACTGGGCTGGCCCGTTCCTGCGGTTTCGCCGACTCCCGCGGAACCTTCGGATGGACGTGCGAGCTGGTGGGGCCGGGTTTACGTACTGGAGGGTTCGCGCCAAGGGAGTGCGGTCATTGCCAGGTGCATCCAGTCCAGTCTGTTCGATACCGTACCGTGCCGATTCTTCAGTGAGGCGAGAATATCCGGTGAGTACGACACCTTGCTGGCAATCCTCGAACACGAACTGGAAGCTCATGAAGCCCTTGAGCAAGCTGTAGCAAGTGCCCGAGCGGCGTTTGCCGCCTACCGGGCGGAACTGGAGGCCTTCGATAGCATGAAAGGCGACGTCGAAATGCGCTAGATTGCTTGTCAGCACCAGCACCAACTCCTTGAAGGAGATAGCGGATATGGACGAGCGGGAACTGGAAGCCGCGCTCGAGGCTTGTGAGCGCGAGCCGGTGCATATCCCGGGAGCGATTCAGCCGCACGGTGCGCTGGTTGCCATGGACGAACGGCTCCAGGAGGTCCGCCAGGTCAGCGCCAATCTTGAGTCACTGCTCGGTGTGTCGCCGGAGGATGCGCTTGTAATGACGCCCGAGCAGCTGTTCACTCGCCGCTGGTTCAATCAGATCCACACCCAGCTCGACTCACCGAACCGTTACGGTGCGCTGATTATGTCGCTGCGTATCCGCGGCCGGGCACAGCGCTTTAGCCTGCTCCCGTATCGCAGCGGTTCGCGGGTGGTGGCCGAACTGGAGCCGATTTCCGGCTATCCCGAGCGTTGGCTGTTCGGCGCGATGGCCGACTGGCAGAAGGATCTGTCCGGCTACACGACCCGGGACGGACTGCTGCGGGCATTGACTGCCCTGGTGCGCGAGTTGGCCGGCTACGATCGGGTGATGATCTATCGGTTCGACGAGGACTGGAACGGGAGTGTCGTCGCCGAAAGCCTGGCCGAGGGAGCCGACAGTTACCTCGGTCACCACTTTCCAGCCAGCGACATTCCCGAGCAGGTTCGTCGGCTCTACAGCATCAAGCGCGTGCGTGACATCCCGGATGCAACGGCCCAGTCCGTGCCGCTGGTTCCGGCAAGTGCTCCGGTCGACGATTCACCCCTCGACCTCTCGCGCGGCATTCTGCGTGCGGTCGCACCGATCCATGTCAGCTACCTGGCCAACATGGGCGTGGTCGCGTCGATGTCGATCGCATTGCACTTGAACCGTCGGCTGTGGGGGCTGCTGGCCTGCCATGGAAAATCACCCAATATCCTGTCGCCGGCGCTGCGCGATGCCCTGCGCGCCATGGTGCAGACCGCCTGTTTTCAACTCGAACTGATCCAGGCACGCGAGGAAGCCGCGCTGATACAACGGGCCAATGACAGTCGCGAAATGCTGGTCGACCAGCGCGGGGAGTTTTCGGACTGGGGAGAGATTGTGGCACGTCACGGAACGGCCTGGCTGAAGGTCTTCCACGCCGGTGGCCTGGTGCTGTTGGCTGGAGATCGGGTGGCCACCGTGGGGAACGTGCCGGGTGCGGACTCGATTGCTGCCATCGTCGACTGGCTGGGCAAACATCATTCGGGCGAGCTGGCCTGGTCATCGCGCGAACTCGGCCGGACCGGGCTGGCCGAGTTCTGCGAACCCGTCCGGGCCGCGGGCTTGCTGGCGGTACCGCTGCCGATCCGGAGTCCACGCGACGCCTGGCTGCTGTTTTTTCGCCCGGAGAAGTCCGAAACCCGCATCTGGGCGGGCAATCCAGACAAGGCAATCGACCGGCAAAGTGGCCGACTGTCACCGCGTCAGAGCTTCGAATCCTGGAAGGAAACCGTGCGCGGGAAGAGCGCCCTCTGGCTCCCGGTGGAACGGCGTGCCGCCACGGATCTGGCCAGCGATCTGGCCGTGCTGATCGCCGCCGGGGAGATCAGTCGGCTCAACCAGCGGCTCGAGCGCCTGGCCACCAGCGACCATCTCACCGGGCTCTGGAATCGCTACCGAATGGAAGAGGCGATCGACCACGAGATTTCGGTGGCCGAACGCTACGGCCGACCCTGCGCGCTGGCGATGTTCGATATCGACCATTTCAAGCACTTCAACGATACCTGGGGTCACGAGGCCGGCGATGAAGTGCTGGCAGAAGTTGCACGGACCGTTTCAACCCAGCTGCGCGACACCGATCACGTTGGCCGCTGGGGCGGTGAAGAATTCATGGTGCTGGCTACCAACACCGCGCCCGAGGGTGCAGCCCACCTGGCTGAGCGGCTGCGAGCGGCGATTGCGGCTTTGGAAATTCGTGACTACGGCAGGGTGACGGCGAGCTTCGGGCTGGCCGTGCACCAAGCGGGTGAGCAGCGCCGCGAGCTGGTCAAACGCGCCGACCTGGCGCTGTATGCCGCCAAGGAGGGCGGGCGCAACCGAGTCGAAGTCAGCAACGACTGACGCCCATAGTCCGCTGAATTTGTGGCCCGAACCGTATCAGTCGTCGTGCTTGCCGGCTGGTCTGGCCACTTGCGCGATACTCGCCGAGGGCGGCTCGCCGAAGCGGCGGCGGAAGGCGCGGGTGAATCCGTCCAGGCTGCCGAAACCGACCGCATAAGCCACTTCGCTGACGGTCCCCATCCGCATACCCAGCAGTTCGGCGGCCTTTTCCAGGCGCCGCTCCCGCAGCAGTCCGGAGGGGGTCACGTCCAGTTCCCGTCTGAGCTTTCGAAACAGCGCGGTCCTGTCCATGGCGAGCTCTTTGGCGAGGCCTCCCACACTGAATTCGGGATCGTGCAGATGCCGGTCGATGGCGGCCAGAACGCGACTGCAAAAAGCCGAACGCTCAGCCGGTTCCGGCCCGGTCCCGTGCGCCGCTTCGGCGGCCAGGCGCAGGCGCAGGCGCTGCTGCTGCTCGAGAACGCTGTCAACCTGCGCGCGCAGCATCTCGAGGTTGAACGGTTTGGCCACATAGGCAAGCGCGCCGGCGCGGTGGGCTCCGGTGCGATCACTGACCTCTCCCCGGGCGGTCAACATGATGACAGGCAGGCCGGCACAGTCGGCGCGTCGGTGCAGCGCTTCCAGAAACTCGATGCCGTCCATGTTCGGCATCATCCAGTCGCTCACGATCACGTCCGGCAAAGCCTGATCGATCCTTTCCAGGGCCTCTACGCCATCGCCCGCCAGGTCCACGATGAAATCCTGTCCCAGCGCACTCTCCAGCCAGTCGTGCATGTCGACGTTGTCGTCGACCAGCAGCAGCCGTTTGCGCCCCGCGCTCGCCTGTCGTTCGATTTCCACGGTCGGCTTTGGGAGCGGGTTGACGGTGTCGGTTGTGGCCTGATCAACGTGTCCGTCCGAGGCGCGGGCGGGCCACTGAAGCGTGAATACGGTACCGGCTCCGGGATGGCTTTCTGCCTCGATTTCGCCGCCGTGCAACAACATCAGTTCACGGCTGAGCGCCAGCCCGATGCCGGTGCCCTCGATCGGAGAACCCGGAATCTCGGCGCGGTAGAAGCGATCGAAAAGCTTCGGCAGATGCCTGGCTGATATGCCGGGGCCTGTGTCGGATACGCGGATTTGCGCCTGCTCACCGTCTCTCGCAATGCGGATCTCGACCCGGTCCCCGGGGCGACAGTACTTGATCGCGTTCGACAGCAGGTTGCCCAGTACCTTGTCCATCTGCAGGGCGTCGAACCAGGCGAGAATGCCCTCTGCCGGCGTGAGTAACTCAAGCTCGATCCCGCGCTGGCTCGCCAATGGACGGAACAGGTCCACCAGCGACTCGGTCCAGACGGCCAGATCGTGCAATTCGGTGCTGACCCGCATTTGACCGGCCTCGATGCGCTGCAGGTCGAGGATCTGTTCGACCAAGCGGTTGAGCCGGCGTGCGTTGCGGCGCATCAGCGGCACCTGTTCGACGAGCAGTTGCGGGTCCTGTTCCACTTGGTCAAGCGGTCCGATCAGCAGCGACAGCGGTGTCCGCAATTCGTGGCTGATGCTGGCGAAAAACTCACGCTTTTCACGGTCCAGTGTGCGCAGGCGATCGGCCTGGCGGGCCAGTTCGTCGCGCGCGCACTCAGCATCGGTCCTTTGCCGATCAAGTTCGGCAGTGCGCTCGGCGATCAGCGACTCAAGCCGGACCCGCTCGGCGCGATTGCGGTGCTCGCGCAGGCGCCAGGTCAGCACCAGAAGACCAAACACAAGCGCCAGGACCGCACTCCGGAACAGGCCGGTCTCGATCAGCCGAGGAGGCAGTTCGAAGGCTTGCGTCGCGATTGCCCCGGGGGTGCCCGCCGCAGCCAGCGCACGCACCTCGAACTGGTAGCTTCCGTGTGGAAGGTTGGTGAAGTCGATCCGCCTTCGCGTTCTTGCACTCTGCCAGACGGGTTCGTATCCGATCAGACGGTACTCGAAGTGGAGATTGGACGGGTCGACGAAACTGGGCGCGGTGTAGATGAAGGAAAGATCGCGCCGGCCGACTGGCAACTCCAGCGTTGACGCCCTTGGCTGCTGCAACTCGTGATCGAAGATCAGTCCCTCGATGACGGCGTCGGGGACCAATTGATGCTCGTCGATCTTGCGCGGGTCGATCGCGACCGGGCCGCCCATGGTCGGAAACCACAGTCGGCCGTCCGGTCCGACCGTTCCGGCCGACTGCACGCCACCATTGGCCTCGCGGTTAGGCAGGCCTTCGGCCTCGATGATCTTTTCCGGCGCGAGCCTCGCCGAACGACCGCCTTCAACGGCGTCGAGCACCTCGTCCAGATGCGCCACCGCGACCCGGAAGATCCCGCGATTGGTACTCATCCAGAAATGGCCCAAGCCGTCGGGCAGGATCTGGTGGATACCGTGGTGGAGTAGGCCCAGGTCGCGATCGATGCAGCCGACCGCAAGACTCGCCGGCGGGTCGGCCGGGTTTCGGATCCGGCACAAGCCGCGGGTTTCGGTCCCAATCCAGAGCCTGCCGCTCGCGTCCAGATGGAGCGCGCGGACCAACCGGCTCGCCAGGCCGTGATCCTTGCCGATGGCTTCGAAACGTCCTTGCGAATAGCGCAACACGCCGTCACCGTTGGTCCCCAGCCAAAGGTTGCCATCGGTGTCTTCGGTCATTACCCGAACGCGCGCCGAAGACAGTGGTGCGGGCACTTCCACCTGATGCCATTGATCCTTGTCGAGACACCAAAGTCCGTCGGCTTCGGTGCCCGCCCAGATTACGCCGTCGCGGTCGCGGTATAGCGCCCGCACCATGGCCAGGCTCAGTCGCGGTGGCAGGCCGTCCTGAGAATATTCTCCGTCGTGCCAACTGTGCAGTCCCAGGCCGCCGATCCAGGCCGCTCCGCCGTCTCTGTCGGGCGGCAGCAGCGAATAGACCACAGTGATCGGATGCTCGCCGGGAGGGCGCTCGAGAATCCTGCTGTCGCCGTCAATCCTGAAGAACCCGGCACCACCGGTTCCGACCCAGACTTGGCCATCGGCATCGGTGACGATCGGGTAAGCGGGGGTTGTTCCGAGCTCGGGATGGGTGCCGAAATGGGTCAGCGGGTTGGCACGCAGGCGGTACAGTCCGTCTCCCGCCGTGGCGACCCAGACGTTGTGCTCTCGGTCGACCAGCAGTGCGTCGATGCGGGATGGGCCGGAAAACACGGTCTTTCCATTCTGGCGAAGCTCCGAACCGAAATTGACCAGCATCCCGTCAGAGCCCGGCAACGGCAGAAGCAGCTGTTCGCGGCCCGAGCGGTTGAGGTTCTCGGTCAGCACTTCCATCTGACCACCGGCGAAGCGATACAGTGTGACGCTCCCGTGCAGGTACTTCTCGTCTTTTCCTGCCTGCTCGATCCGGATCACGTCCTTGATTCCTCCCGGTGGCTGAGGCAGCGGCTCGAGCGCGCCGTCGCGCCATTGCGAGACACCGCCCCGGTGACCGATCCACATGCCGCGTTTCATGTCTGGGGCCAGCGTCCAGACCGCTTCACCCAGATCCAGGTCCAGGTCGATCTGGCCGTCGAGCCAGCGCACCACACGGCCATTCGGCGAACCTAGCCAAACAGCGCCGTCGTTGTCGGAGGAGATTGTCTGCGTTTGCTCGGGCCAATGGTCAGGATCCAGGGCGTGGAATCGCGTTCCATCCCACCACGCTGCGCCCCGAACGGTACCGGCCCACCAGCGCCCGGCCTTGCGGTGGAACACCGTGACCCGCTCATCGGGCAGTCCCGACGCGCGACTCATGGTGACGAACTCGCCGTCGGCATACCTGATGAGACGATTGTCCTCGGACAGCAGCCACAGCGCGTCGCCGTCCCGCTCGAGCACCACCAGACGGTTGCTGACCAGACCGGGATGGCTGGCCGAGTCGAAGACCTCGAATTTCAGACCGTCAAAGCGCGCGAGTCCGTCCATGGTCGCCAGCCACAGGTACCCCTTTTCGTCCTGGGCCATGGCGTTGATCGAATTGACCGGGAGACCGTGCTGCACCCCCCAGTGATGAGACGACCAGCCCGACGCCACCTCGACCTGCGCATGAACCTGTATAGACAAGGCCACGACCATTAGAAGTGTGATGTGTTTCATAAGTACACATCAAAAATGTGTCTGAAAACACGCAAAGTATAGCGATTTTCAACATCCGGTCGGAAATCCGCAACCTCAGGTCGAGTCGTCGGGCGGGCAAGCGTTCAGCATTGGAAGCCACGAGTTCGCGGGCTCACCGTGCTGCCTGTGGCTCGAGAGTCCGGAATCGCGGTCGGCCGCACCGACTGGCCCGGCCAGGAAACGTTCAGAGGAGTACTCCAATGAGAAGCAGAACAGCCATCATCTTCACAGTCTTGTTCGCTGTGCTGATCGGCTCGCCGATCGACAGCGAAGCGCAAACTGCCGAGACCGGACAGGAGCTGACCGATGAACAGGTCGCCGGGGACCTGCTTCGGGGCGACCTGCTCGATCTGCTCGACCATGCTGAGTTCATCGTTAGCGAGATGGGCATGTCGGACAAGCTCCTTGCTGAGCTCCAGTCTGCCAGGGACCAGCTGATTCTCGCCCCTGAGGACGAGTTCGAGGTGCTGGCTCCCCACATGGGTGAGCTCATTCAGGCGCTCAAGCAATCTACAGAGCATCGTAGTTATCGCCTCCTGTCCCGCGAAGATAAGCCGGGACGATCTCGTTTCGGCAAGGCTTCCCATACCCTGCAAGGTAATTCACTGATGTCGCTGGTTCCCGGTAGTCCTTTTCCGGGACGGGAGCACTTCAATATCGACTGGAGCTTCGAGTCCGATACTGCGACTGGAGAGCCGGGCGGGGATGCCAGTGGGGAAAACGTGGGAGGACGTTGTCAGACGCCCGGGCCTTCAGAGAAGAACCTGCTGGACGCCAAGCGCGATGAAATCATTGCCTACTCCGTCAAGGTGACCGCCGAACGTTTCTGCCAGTTGACGATCCTGGGCTTCAACGTCAACGTCGCCTGCATCATCACCGACATCATCTACTTCGTATTCAAGGCGATCAGTGAGAGTGAACAGCTCTGCGGCGACATCGTCGGTCGGTCTGAACTGAATGCAATCTACGACGGTATGGAATTTGTCCACGGGCAACTCCAAACCGCGAATTCCGGCATTGACAGTGCCATTGACGCCTTGACGAACTCGACACTCAACAACATCACCTCGACTCGAGACACGATCACTTCCAATCTGTCCAATACGCAAGAGAGCATCGAGAACTCGATTGAATCGGCAACCACCAGCGTGATCCAGACGATCAATATCTCGGAAACCAACCTGGATCTGCGCATATCGCTGCTCGAATCCGAGGTGCTCGATGCCACTGCAGGTGTGGAACAGGATCTGACCATTCTGATCAACACCCGCTCTGATGCGATCGATCAATCACTTGAAGATACCGCGGACTTCATCGCTGAATTCCACAGCGAGAACCAGCGCCTGCAGATCGAGGCCAACCTCGCCGAACAAGGCAGGCCGGTCGCTCCCTTCAAGCCGCTTGCCTCGCTGCAGACCGCCGACTTCATGGAGGAGGTCCGGACAATCGTGCGGGAAACCATTGATCGCATGATTGCGGCCGGAGAATCGGTCAATAGCGCGGAATCCCAATACCAGACCGGTGTTCAGTACCTGTCGGCAATGGAATACGGCGAGGCCTACAAGTGGTTTGGCCAGGCCTACCAGTCCGCCGCAAGGTGACAAGTGGAAAGCACGAATTGCACAGAACATTCAGGAGTATCGAGATGAAATTCAAATCATTTCTAAAAGCGATGAACACATGCATCATCAGCGGTGTGCTGGCTCTGCCGCTTTCGGTCCAGAGTATGCAACCCGCTGATACCCGCGAGGCGCTGACGGAAATCATCGACCACTACGAGGTCGCATCGGCGCAATGGTCCGGCACTCATCTCACGGAGGTATTGACGCGGCAGTTGCGCCAACGCGTAGCCCTGGTTCCGGATTCGGAGATGGTGCACGTCGATGAACAGTTTCGGGAACAAATCCACCATCTGAAGGACGCGGTCTGGGCGCTGGCGCAGCATGGAGACGGTTCCTCCACGCCGGATGAAACGATGCATTTCATGATGCAGAGTCAAACCTCCACATCCCAGTTCCCGGTCCAGGAACCGATCGATGTGCCATGGGCGATACAGATCGGCATCGGAGACCAGGACGAGGAGGGGGTCCCCTCTGACACCGTAGGTGCCAACGGGAACTGCAACTCCCAGACTCCTGCCTCTCCCGAACTGCGCTACGTGCTGCTCAACACCCATATCAGTCTTGAAGCGGTCAAGGATACTGCGGCCAAGGTCTGCGATCAGGTCATCGCCGGAACCAACTTGAGCCTGTTTTGCCTCATCAGCGACATCGCCTACCTGATCGCAGCGGGCATCAATGAAAATGTTCAGCTCTGTGAGGGCATGATAGACGGCGTCACCCAGGGCGCCAACTATGATCGCCTGCACCATATCTCGGGAGACATCGGAGACCTGTCAGCCGGAGTGTCAACAAGAATCAACCAGTCATCGAGCACGGTCAATAACGCTCTGAACAACGCCCTCACCGTGATGACGACAGCGATTGCGAACCTGCAATCCAGCGTAACGACGTCGATCTCGAGTTCCGAAACGGAATTGAAGACGAGGGTCGAGACAGCGGAAGACAATCTCACCGTTGCCCTGGAAGGCAGCGAGAGTGCAATCATTAACGGGATTGGTGATCTTGCTGAGAACATTACCGTGCTCGTCAACGACCGTTCCGATTCGATTGATACCGCCATTGATTCAAATCTGACGGCGCTTGACGACTTCCGGGACGAGAACCTTCGCCTGCATATCGAAAAGAACCTGGGTGACACCTCGGGTCCGGTCGCACTGTTCCAGCTACCCGGGTCCTTCGGCGGTCACCTGGAGTTGGTTGATCTCATTGTTCGGGACACCATCGACGAGGCATCGGCACATGGGCATTCGACCGATCAGGCCGAGCGTGATTACACGCGGGCCAGGGACTTCCTCGACGAGTTGAAATTCAAGGACTCGTACCGATGGTATCGCGCGGCCTACAAGGCGGTGAACCGTACAGGCACTTAGCAACCGCTGTAACTTCCGGCTCAAAGTACGAGACGGAGTGAATGACCGCTCCACCGGCTCGGTGCAGTTACTCCGGGCCGGCGGAGCGGCGCCATTTCAGGAACGTATGGAGGCAAGCTGAATGCAACAGCCGCCGGATCCACCAGGAACGTGACGTCCATTCAGCATCGAACATGAAAAAGTGCCCAAAGCACGTCCGCCCGGCGCGCAATCCCCGGTCTCCTCCCTCCCCCGGCCTGGCCGACGAGCTCGGGGCGCTTGAGGCGATGCTGGAGAAGGCTGAGAGGAAGCGAACGAAGGATGCCGAAGCTGATGAAGCGCACCAGCCGGATGACCCAGGCGAAAGGGAATCGTGAGCTTGCTAACGGTGGGGCCGGAGGAGTCCAGCTCCAGCCTTGTAGAAGTCGTCCCAATGAATGCCCCGCAATTTCCCGATTACCAGCCCAAAATGTGATATAGATCACACTTAGGAATAAAAAGTGTTACACTATGCGCCCCTCTATCCGGGAGATACGGCTATGAAATACATGCAACTGATCCTGGCACTCGGCACCTGCGCCCTCCTGGCGGCAGGCTCAACGGCGTTTGCTCAGGAAAACAATGACGGCTACCTCCTCGAAATCACCAAGGTCGGGGTCAAGATCGGCCACGACATGAAGTTCAACGAGGACGTCAAGGCCTACCACCAGTGCCTGGTGGAACGTGAGTATGAGGGCGCTTGGAGCGCCTGGAGCAACGTCGGCGGCAAAGGACGTGAATATCACTTCGTCTCGACCATGGACAACTGGGCCGAGCTGGACAGTGTCAACGAGGCGGTCCGGGCCTGCTGGTCGGAACATCACGACAGCCTGACCTCACATGCGAGATCGGTCGAGACCTACTATGCCCGCCACATGGCCGACTGGAGTGGAGATGCCGAAGGCTACAGCGTGGTGCGATTGCACCAGTTCCGGGTCAAGGACGGCAGAGCGTTCCGTGAAACCGTCGGCACGATTGCCGGCACCCTGAAGGAAGCCGAATACCCGCAAATGGGCAATTGGTACAACGTGATGGGCAACGACAGCACCGAGCCCGATTACTTCGTGGTTGTCCCATACAACAACTTTGCCGCCATGGACGACTCGACCAGCCCCTACGAGGCGTTGGTCGAGGCCGCCGGTGAGGCGCGCGCCGAGGAGCTCTGGGAACAATTCGGCAACTCGCTGCGTGACGACTCGGAGTACTTCACCGCCCTGTTGCGCCGCGAGGACGACCTCAGTTACTCCGGCGAGGATTGATCCACCTTCGCCGGAAACGGTGAACGACAGCAATCAATGCGGCCCGGACTCCCGGGCCGCCGGACCCCCAGACAACCGACTATGTTGTAGCCCCGTGCGACCAGTGCGATGATGTCGCCTTGGGATAGCACCGCGGAGTCCAGCAGACCGCGCACGGGCCTGCGCAGTCCTGCGCCCCGGCGGTCGAGTGCCGCCGTCGATGCGGTCTCCGGATCCAACCCGGGGTAGAACCAGATCATGAACAGGCCGCAAAGCCCCACACCGGTGTAGCGCAACCGCGCCCATGGGCCGGCAGGCAGGCCGTCTTTCCAGACCGTACTGCAAGGAAACAGCTCATGCGCCAGATCGCTTTTCATCGGGAAGACTGGAAACTCCGTTACCCGTTCGTCATCACCGGCCACGTCTTCACCGGCGTGGAGGCCCTGCATGTGGAGATCGTCGAGGACGGCCACATCGGCCGTGGCGAGGCCACCGGCGTGTACTACCTGGACGAGAACGGTGCCACCATGCTGGCCCAGGCGGAGACTGTGCGCACCGCCCTCGAGGCCGGCGCCGATCGCCAGGAACTGCTGTCGCTGCTCCCGGCCGGCGGTGCACGCAACGCCATCGACTGCGCGCTCTGGGACCTGGAAGCCAAGCAGGCCGGCAAGCGCGTCTGGGAACTGGTGGATATCCATCCCGGCGAGACCTTTACCTTCGGTACGGTCGGCATCGACACACCCGAGCGGATGGCAACGGCAGCCCAGGCGATCGCCAGCGACCGGATCAAGGTCAAGCTGAGTGGCGAGCAACCGCTGGAGTGTATCCGCGCAGTGCGTCAGGCACGTCCCACCGCCGAGATCGTTGTCGACGTCAACCAGGGCTGGACCTTCGAACAACTCGTGGCGTTGGCGCCGAAATTTCGCGACCTGCGTATTGCCATGATCGAGCAACCGCTGCCCCGTGGCGATGATGAGGCGCTGGAAGGTTACGACCCGCCGGTGCCGCTGTGTGCCGACGAGTCCTGCCTGGACCGCTCCGAGTTCGAAACTGCGGCCGGCCGCTACCAGATGATCAACATCAAGCTCGACAAGACCGGTGGCCTGACCGAGGCGCTGGAACTCGCCTACCTGGCCCGGGGACGCGGCCTGGAGTTGATGGTCGGCAACATGGTGGGCACCTCCCTGGCCATGGCGCCGGGTTTTGTCGTCGCCCAGCTCTGCCGATATGTCGACCTGGACGGCGCCCTGTTCCTGGAGCGCGATCGCGATCAGGCCATGTCCTTCGAGGACGGCCGCGTGTCGCCGCCGGAACCCGCACTCTGGGGTTGATATATTGCACCCATGACCTCGCTGACCCGTGTCCGTTTGAAGCCGCCCTACCTCTTGCTGATCGGTGCCGAGACCGATCCCACCTTTGCCAAGACCGCACAGGGCATCGTGCAGTGGTGCCCGGACAAAGTGGCCGGCCAACTCCGCTTCGACGGCTGCGAGGTCGACCTGGGTGTGCCGGACCTGACCCTGAACCAGGCCGCCGATGCCGGCTGTGGCAGCCTGGTGTTGGGCGTGGCGCCAGTCGGTGGGGTGGTGCCGGAATCATGGTGGGCGGTCATCGAGCAAGCAGCCCGGGCGGGTATGGACATTGTCAGTGGTCTGCACCTGCGCCTGCGTGACCGCCCCGGCCTGGCCGCGGCCGCTGAAGCCGGCTGCGCCCGCCTCGTCGACGTGCGTGTGCCCCCCGCCAACCTGCCTGTCGGCAACGGCAAGAAGCGTTCCGGCCGACGCATCCTGACGGTCGCCGCCGACTGTGCCATCGGCAAGAAATACACGGCCCTGGCCCTGGATCAGTCGCTGCGCCGGGCCGGCGCGAAGTCCACCTGCCGGGCGACCGGCCAGACCGGCATCATGATTGCCGGCGAGGGCATTCCCATTGATTCAGTGGTTGCGGACTTCATCTCCGGGGCGGCCGAGTTGTTGTCCCCGGCCAACGACCCGGACCATTTCGATGTGATCGAGGGTCAGGGATCAATTTTCCACCCCGGCTATTCCGGCGTGGCCCTGGGTTTGCTGCACGGCTCGCAGCCCGACGGCTTCGTGGTCTGTCACGATCCGCTGCGTGAGCGCGTATCGGGCTGGCCGCACTTCACCCTGCCGCCACTGGATGAGGTGATCGAGACTCACATTCGCATGGGCCGTCGTACCAGTCCCGATATCCGCTGCATCGGTGTATCGGTCAACACTTCAAGACTGCCGGCCAACGAACGCACCGCGTATCTGGAGCGTCTCGCCGAGGGTACCGGACTGCCCTGCGTCGATCCACTGATCGACGGCTGTGACGCCCTCGTCAATTACATACTCGACGTTTCGGGTACGCCGGGCTGATTTACGGTTAAAAGTCGCCGTCCTGTTCCCAGCACACTCGGCCTTTCTGATGCACGATTTCATGAGTTGTTATGATCGATTGATCCAGGTCGAAGTAGAGAATTCATGAAAAAGCGCATTTTGACTATCCCGGTTTTCATCATCACCACCCTGTTTCTGTTCGGATGTTCGGAGGGAGTTGAGAGCACACACCACGAAACCAGTGATGTTGCCAGGACCAATGTGATCAACGTTTGGGTCGGCAGCCGTACAGAAGCCCGACGATCGCATGAGCGTGACGTACTGATGGCCGTCCTGGAGGCCACCAGAGAGGAATACGGCACGTGGGAGTTTGAGGAGCATGATGAGGATTATCACGGCGATCGAGAATCCCGTGCATTCAGGGAATATGGCCATGATGTATTTGTAACAACCGCCGGTAACAGAAAGCTGGAGGATGAAGACAAGATCGTCATCCCTGAGGCGATTATGGATGGAATCCTGGGCTTTCGGGTCCTGATCATCCGAGCTGAAGATCAGGAGAAATTCGCTCGCATCGAAACGGAAGATCAGCTCAAGAAGTTACGCGTCGGTATTCCCGATACATGGTCTGATGCAGAGATTTTTCGCCACAACGGCTACAACGTGATCGAGCGCGGCACCTATGGCGACATGTTCGATCGCCTTCATGACAACCAGTATGATTTCACGGCACTGGGAGCAAACGAGATTGACGGGGTTTTTGCCGATCGCGCAGACGAGGTCGAGGGATTGATGATGGTCGATCAAATTTTGATCTACTATCCTTTCCCATTGCTTTTCTATGTCAACCCAGACAATCCCGAGCTTGCAGGCAGGATCCGAAAGGGCATGTCCGCGATTACCGAAGATGGCACGCTTGATGGCATCCTTCGGCGACACAACGCCGAGCTGATTTCGAGTCTGAGGTTGAACGACAGGAGCGTTTTCAAGCTGGAAAGCCCGATGCTTCCAGAGGAAATGGCCGGCTATCAAAGCACCTTGCTGCACTGACTCAGAGGACAACAAGATAGCGCCCTGGCCGGATTCGGCCAGGGCGCTGCAGTTTTGGAACCTCTGAACAACTCTGCACGGGCGCGACAGCGCAGGCGAAAACGCAAGGGCGGTTTGCCCGCAGGGCAAGGAGCCCTGGAGTGGAGCCGTTGCGCGTGCCTCTGCGGGAGGCTCCGGCTTGGCTTGGGCGAGCGCCGCTT
>SKZJ01000291.1 GCA_007127425.1 Wenzhouxiangella sp. | reverse complement strand
CGAGATCGCGGCCGGACGCGAAGCGGCTTCACAAGCGCTGATCGAACAGGCCCTGGAACGCGACGACTGGTCCGGCCCCGGACGGGTCAGCCTGGTCGGCGCCGGTCCGGGCGAGCCCGAGCTGCTGACCCTGCGCGCGCTATCGCGTCTGCAGGCCGCCGATGTGATCGTGCACGACGGCCTGGTCGATGCCCGCATCCTCGACTACGCCCGGCGCGATGCCGAACTGGTCGATGTCGCCAAGCGCCCCGGCACCGGCGGTGTGGGCCAGGACGGGATACACGACATCCTGGTCGAACATGCGCGTGCGGGAGCACGGGTGGTGCGGCTGAAAGGCGGCGACCCGATGGTCTTCGGTCGCGGCGGCGAGGAACTGGCCTTCCTGCACGCGCACGGCATCGACTACGAAGTCGTGCCCGGTGTGACCGCGGCGTCGGCCTGCGCGGCCTATGCCGGCCTGCCGCTGACCCAGCGCGGCATGGCCCAGTCGGTTCGGCTGGTCACGGCCCACTGCGCGCGTTCCATCGACCGGCTCGACTGGGCCGCGCTGGCCGCCGACCACCAGACCCTGGCGTTCTACATGTCGGTCGGCCAGCTCGAGCACATCGAAACGAAGCTGATCGAGCAGGGTCGTTCGCCACATACGCCCATTGCGCTGGTGGAAAACGGTACCCGTCCCGACCAGCGCGTGGTGGTCGGTGAACTGCAATCCCTGGCCACACTGGCCCGTCACCATGCAGTGAGTTCACCGGCCATGCTGTTTGTTGGCGAGGTCGCCGTCCTGGCCCGGGAACTGGGCTGGTACGGCGATGCCTTATTGTCAGGGGTTGAAGAAACACCCCGTGCAGTGGCCGCCGGCTGAAACCCGCACCGCTTTCTCATCCTTTCCGAATCGACGGACCCCGACATGATTTACGACAACATCCTGCAGACCATCGGCCGCACCCCGGTCATCCGCTTGAACCGCCTGGCGCCACCGCACGTGGAAGTCTTCGTCAAGGCCGAGTTCTTCAATCCCCTCGCCTCGGTCAAGGACCGGCTGGCCGTAGGCATCATCGAGGATGCCGAACGTCGCGGCTTGTTGAAAAAGGGCCAGACCGTGGTCGAGGCCACCTCGGGCAACACCGGCATCGCGCTTGCCATGGTGTGCGCGGCCAAGGGCTATCCCTTCGTCGCGGTCATGGTCGAGACGTTTTCGGTGGAACGGCGCAAGCTGATGCGTGCGATGGGCGCGAAAGTGATCCTGACGCCGGCGGCCGAACGCGGTACCGGCATGGTGAAGAAAGCCGCCGAGCTGGCCGAGCAGCATGGCTGGTTCCTGGCCCGGCAGTTCGAGAACGAGGCCAACCCGGCCTACCACCGCAACACGACGGGCCCGGAAATCCTGCGCGACTTTGCCGGCCGGCGGCTGGACTACTTCGTCAGCGGTTGGGGCACCGGCGGCACCATCACCGGCGCCGGCCAGATGCTCAAGCTGGCCCGGCCGGAGCTGAAGGTCATCGCCACCGAACCGGCCGGGGCCTCGCTGATGGCCGGCAAGGAATGGCAGCCGCACAAGATCCAGGGCTGGACCCCGGACTTCCTGCCCAAGGTACTCGACACGAAGATCGCCGACGAGATCGTGCCGGTCGATGACGAGACCGCGCGCGACACCGCCCTGGCGCTGGCCAGCCGCGAGGGCATCTTCGCCGGCATCTCGGCCGGGGCAACGGTAGCCGCCGCCCTGGAAGTGGCCGAACGCGCCGAACCCGGCAGCGCCATCCTGGCCATGCTGCCCGACACCGGCGAACGCTACCTGTCCACCTTCATGTTCGAGGACATCAACGAAGGTTCTGATGACGAGTGGCTTGAGGAGGTGGCGGAAGCAGCGGGTGGCATCCGAGCGACCACGACCTGAGCGGGTAATCGGCCCGGTCGATTTCCTCTAGTTATGTGGCCTTGGGGTCGGTAAAGTTGCTCGCTGCCATTCGAAGCTTGTGTGCCGTTGATCGAGCGATTGGCGGAACGGATGGTTAGGGAGGGCGTGGTGCTTGAGTCCGCCACACGCTCAGGCCGTGCTCGCTCGAATGCCACCCGCTGTGAAAGTTGGGAGCAGGTTGAAGGTCATTCGGTGGCACCTTCTGCTCCTCTATCAATCTACTCCCACACGTCAGGTGGCGAGTGGTCTTGCCCGGGGCCAAGTTCGAGGTGACGGAAGCAGGCACGGCCCGTCCGTACTCAATGCACCCCCTCTCTCCAATGATCAGCAAGCGCCATCTGCCGGCACGGCGATATTCGGTAGCAGCCAAACGCCTCTAGACTGGAATCATGAAAAAGCCGATTCACCGCGAATCCGGCCCCGGGCAAGGCCGCTCGCCACCCCGCCACCAAATCACTCCCTTCTGACACATCAGATTGCCTGCGGAAATGCATAATGGCGGCCTACACACGTTCAAACGGAGCCCGATTCCATGAACCTGACTGACAAGCACGTCGCCATCCTGGCCGAGGACAACTACCAGGAACTGGAACTGCATTACCCACGCCTGAGGCTGATCGAGGCCGGGGCGCGGGTCAGTGTGCTGGGCGCCGGGAAGCAAAGCTACCAAAGCGGCAAGGGTTACGCGGTGAGTGTCGATGCCGACATTGCCGAGGTCGACGCCAACGATTTCGATGCCGTGGTCATTCCCGGCGGCATGGCGCCGGACAAGATGCGTCGCCATCGCGACATGGTGGATTTCGTGCGTGCCCTGCATGAGAAGGAAAAGCCGGTGGCCTGGATCTGCCATGCCGGATGGATGGCGGTGTCGGCCGATATCATCCGGGGCCGGCGCGTGACATCATTTGCCTCCATTCGAGACGACATGGTCAATGCCGGCGGCGACTGGGTGGACGAGGAAGTGGTGGTCGACGGTCACCTGATTTCCAGCCGGGTGCCCGATGACCTGCCGGCATTCTGCCGCGCCATCATCAAGGCGCTGTCATGATCCGTTGTGCCTTGCTGGCACTGGCGATCGCCGTCGGTGGCCTGTCGGCCGCGACGTCGGCCTGGGGCGAAGAGGATGGCGGCGGGCCGAGTATCGGCCTGGCGCTGGGTTCGGGCGGCGCCGGCGGCCTGGCCCATATCCGCATGATCGAGGTGTTCGAGGAGCTCGGCCTGCGTCCCGACACGGTCGCCGGCACCAGCATCGGCGCCATCGTGGGCATGCTGTACGCCGCCGGCATGGATACCGCCGGCATGCGTGAGCTGTTCGAGACATTCGGCGAATCGGCGCTGAACCCGTTTGCAGACAACGACGGCGGCGTGGATATCGGCCCGACCGACCTGCTGAAACTCGATTTCGACGACGGCAGCGTGCTCGATTCCGACGGCTTCTTCGAACTGGTCGCCGAGCGTATCGATGCGCGGTCGTTCGAGGATCTCGACATCCCGCTGAAGGTTGTCGCCACCAATTACTGGGACGGCGAAACCGTGGTGTTGAGCGACGGCGACCTGTTCGAGGCCGTCAAGGCCAGCATGGCCGTGCCGGGGCTGTTCGCGCCGGTGCATCGCGACGACCGGCTGCTTGTCGACGGCGGCACCTCCAACCCGCTGCCCTGGGACCGTCTTGGCGAGCACGATATCGTCATCGCCATCGATGTGACCGGCACCCGCAATCAGGATGAGGATGAATCGCCCGATCTCGCCGACCTGTTGTTCAACACCTTCGAGATCATGCAGCAATCGATGATTGCGCAGATGCGCAAGGCTTCACCGCCGGATGTCTACATCAAGCCGGAGCTGTCCGGTGTCCGTCTGCTGCATTTCGACCGGGTCGACGAGATCATCGAGCAGGCCGGACCGGCCGCCGACGAACTGCGCTCGGCGCTCGAAGAAGCGCTGGACAAGTAATTGTCGATCATCGACTCCGGGCTCCCGATCGCTGCCCATCGCTCGCGCCTCCATTGGCGGGCCGCGCTGGTGGCGGTGCTGGTGACGGCCTGGATCGCTTTTGCCACCTGGCACGTGGTCAAGCCGCTGCCCGACGGGCTGGCCGTGGGGTTACCCGAACGGGCCACTACCATGGCCGAGTGGATTGCCGACGACACCTGGGTGGATGCGAACGGCAAGCGTCGCACAGACCACGCCATCTTCGATCGCAAACTCGAGTTGATCGGCCAGGCCGAACGGCTGATCGTGGCCGACCAGTTCCTGTTCAACGAGTTTGCCGGCGACGCCGACGGCGAGGACCTGCGCGCGCTGGCCGCGGAGCTGACCGAGGCCCTGATCGCACGCAAACTCGAAGTCGCGGAGCTTGAAGTGATCTTCATCACCGATCCGATCAATACCGTCTACGGCAGCCTGGTCTCGCCCCACCTCGAAGCGATGCGCCGGGCCGGGATCGAGGTGGTGATCACCGACCTCGATCGCCTGCGCGATTCCAACCCGGCCTGGTCGGGGTTCTGGCGCGTGTGCTGCCGCTGGCTGGGCAATTCGACCGCCAACGGCTGGGTCCCAAACCCGGTCGGCGACGAGCCGATCACGCTTAGAAGCTGGTTGCGGCTGGCCAACTTCAAGGCCAACCACCGCAAGACGCTGATCGTCGATCACGGCGACGAGTGGCGGGGACTGGTGACCTCGGCCAATCCGCACGATGCCTCCAGCGCGCATTCCAACCAGGCCGTGGTCTTCTCCGGGCCGGCGGCGCTGGACCTGCTGGAAAGCGAACGGGCCATCGTGGCCTTTTCCCGACCCGAGGCATTGTGGGACCGACCCGGCCAGCCGGAAAGTAACGCTGTGCGCCCATCCGATGTGCTCGTGCAGGTGCTGACCGAAAGCGCCATCCGCGACGGCGTGATCGAGTTGCTGGATTCGACCGGTGATGGCGATACGGTCGACCTGTCGATGTTCTACCTGTCCCACCGCGGCATCATCGAGGCGCTTAAATCCGCCGCCGGGCGCGGGGCAAACGTGCGAGCGCTACTCGATCCCAACGAGCACGCCTTCGGCCGGCGCAAGAACGGCGTGCCCAACCGGCCGGTGGCCTCAGAGCTTGCCCGCGACGGCATTGCCGTTCGCTGGTGCCACACCACCGGCGAGCAGTGCCACGACAAGCAGACCCTGGTGCGCTTCGCCGACGGCCGGGCCGAGCTG
>SKZJ01000201.1 GCA_007127425.1 Wenzhouxiangella sp. | reverse complement strand
GTTGTCGAAGGCATCAACAACACGATCAAGGTCATCAAGCGCAGGGCCTACGGCTACCGTGACCAGGAATACTTCTTCCTCAAGATCCGGGCCGCCTTCCCCGGTAATGCGCGATGAACCTAAAAAAGGCCCGCTACCGGAGGTAGCGGGCCAATTTGGTCATCGACCAATCAAGGTCAGGAGAGCCTTGTCGTTGGTTTATCAGAAGACCGCACGCACCGACAGCGTATACCGACGTCCCAGCAGCTCCGAGAAGCCGTAATGGAATGCGGCACGTTCGACCGTATCGGGCTGGCGGTCAAACAGGTTGTCGATGTTGAACTGGATACGGGTTTGCTCCGGAGCCCAGTTGCCAAGCTGCGGCAGCAGGTAGGAATACGACACGTTGTGCAGGTGACGCCACCGGGTACGGGTAATCAGCTCACCGTCATCACGCTCGTACTCGAAGTCGCCGCTGACCGACAGCTTCGCCGCTTCCTGCCACAGCGTTCTCCAGAAGACGCGGTGGTTGCCTCTGACATAGGTGGTATCAAAGGTGCCGGCCCACTTGGGATAGGTCCAGCCGCCGACGGTTTCGCTGGCTTCTTCACCGGTCACCGAGATCTTGCGGGAATTGGCGTATGACACCTGCGCACGGTGGTTGAAGGTACCCACTTGATCCCAGTCCCACCGATAGTTGGCACCAATCTCCATGCGGCTGGTATTCAGCGTTGAAGCATTGGTAAACCCGGTCAGGAAGTCCGCGATCTGTCCTTCCTCGTCGCGCATGAAGGCATCACAGGCATCGACATTCGGGAAGTTATCGGAGTCGTAACAGGCGACCATCAGGTCGGTCAGGCCCAAGCTGACGATGGCGTCGTCAAGCGCGACATCCAGCCAGTCCACGGTCAGCAGGAAGTTTTCCAGGAACTCCGGCTCGTAGGTGAAACCGAGGGCCCAGGCTTCCGCCTTTTCGTTGGCCAGGTTGGGGTTGCCGCCCGATGCGCCGACGCCGGTAGCATTGACGATGTTCGAGGTGAAGTCATCGGGAGACACCGGCAGGTTCGGATCCGCCTCACAGTTGGCACGACGCGTGTCCGGCACCGGGCCGGAGTCCACGAACCGGGCGTCACACGGGTCATTGGCGAAGCTGAAGACCTGGGTCTGGGGCGTGAACATCTCGACAATGGCCGGTGCCCGCACCGACTCGGTGTAGTTGCCGCGGAGAGTGAAGCCGTGGACAGGCGACCAGCGGCCACCCAGCGTCCAGACGTCGTCCTTACCGGCCAGCGAGTTATCGATATGGCGGTAGGCACCGTTGATCTCCAGCATGTTCACGAACGGAATTTCCATGTCCGGAGACACGACCGGTGCGCTGAACTCACCGAAGAACTCTTCGGTGGTGTAGCGACCGCCGGTGGGCGGGAACGCCGCCGAGCGCGACAGACCGATTTTGCTGGCCGCATCCGGGATGAAGTTGCCTTCTTCCGCGCGACGTTCGAAGCCGGCAGCAAAGGCAAATGCACCCCCCGGCAGTTCGAACAATTCACCACCGACGCTGAAGTTGCCGACCGCCTGGCGAATGTCGGACTGGTTGGTCAGGTTGCCGGTCACCCAGTCGCGAGCGGCCGGGCTGCGCACACCTTCACCAAACAGGTTGAGCGGCACACAGCCGGTCACGAACGGTGCCCTTTCATCGGAGACGCCAGAAACTGCCGCCTCGTAGGCCGCTTCACACACCAGGTCACCCACACCCGCTCTCGGCGTACCGGAGAACTGCAGGATGTCAGCCTCGGAAACCTCGGCCAGGTCCGCTTCGGTCAACTGCCGCACGCGAATGGCGTTGAAGAAGCGTTCGTTGATGATGCCTTCGCGACGCGACTGGATGTCGGACTTGCCGTAGACGAAATGCGCATCCCAGTGGAAACGGCGATCACCGACGAAGAACTCGCCATCCAGACCGCCGGTCCAGCGGTACAGGTTGATCTTCTGATTGATCGAAGAATCAATGATGTCGTTGTTGAAGCGGCTGAGGACGAAGAAATCCAGCTCGTTTTCCGCCAGCACGTCCCGGGCCTGCTGCGGCAGGAAGGGATGATCGGCCTCGAAGACGATCGGTCCGCTCTCATCGCCCGGATTACCGAAGGCGAAGGTCTGGAAGCCACCCTGGTTGACCAGCTCGGTGGCGTTGGTCTGGGCAAACATGAAGTCCGAGGTGAAGCGGACATCGTTGTCGAACTCGTAGGTTACGCCCGAGGAGAATACGCCGCGATCGAGATCGGTGTTGATCTGTTCGACCTCGTCGAAGAAGGTCGGACCGTCGCCGCCGGTGGCGAAGAAGGCCGAACCGGGGCGCGGCTGACCCGGCGTGAACGGCACCAGGTTGGAGTTCTCGTCGAACTGGTAGAAGGTGCCATCGGGAAGCGCACCGATACCGAATGACGGGATGGTGACGACGCCCGGCGAGATCAGGCCACCGTGTGTGAAGATGTTGATGCGCCGGTCGCGATAGATGCGGCGAATGCCGTCTTCGTCGGCCGCGAAGGCCGAGTTGTCGCGTACGTTGGGCCGTGCCGTGCCTTCGAGCGGGTCCTGCCAGGTGTATTCGGCCGAGGCATAGACGTTGCCACGCCCGTCGCCGAAGTTGACGCCGCCGACCATCATGGCGTTGTGGAACTTGTTGTCGCTTTCCTCGGTCATGCCGAAGCGATACAGGGCTTCCATTCCTTCGTAGTCACGCCGGGTAATGACGTTGACCGTGCCGGCAATGGCGTCCGAGCCGTAAATCGGAGCACCGCCGACACCGATGGTCTCGACGCGATCGACCAGCGCCAGCGGAATGACGTTGAAGTCGACCTGCAGACCACCACTGGAGCCAAACAGGATGGGTGTGTTCGACGACACGAAACGACGCCCGTTGACCAGGGTCAGCGTGCGCTGGGTGCCCAGACCCAGGAAGTTGACGAAGTTCTGACCGGTGCTGAAGCCGCCCTGCGGACCGGACGGGGTGACGCCGGCGCCGAAGCTCGGAACCTGGTTCAGTGCATCGGCCACGTTGACCAGGGCCGCGTCGTCGAAAAGCTGGGCATCGACCGAAATGGCCGGGTAGAAGGTATCCACGCCCGGGCGCTCGATACGCGAGCCGGTGACCTGGATTCGATCCAGTTCGGCTGGCTGTTCAGCCTCAGTGACCTCATCCTCGGGGTCGTCTTGTGCCCATACGGGCATTGCTGTCAGGCCGGCCATGCTCAATCCGGCCACCACGGCCGAATACAGCAGGTTCCTGCTCCACTTGCTCTTCATCGTCAACCTCCCAATTGTCATTGTGTAGTGCGACTCGCAACGCTACGCCCAGCGGGTCTGGCGCTGCAAGTCATTGAAAATGGATTGGTGGGGGGGGACCCCCTGACCCTCGGTACCCTGGCGCAGATCGTTATGGCAGCGGCATCATCCCGAACAAAACAGAGTCGATAAACCTCCCGACCGACTACTCCGCTGCTTCAATCCGACACTTCAGGCAAGTGTCTTTTCCAAAATCATTGAATTTCCGTTAAAGCAATAAAACCACAGACGGACGGGTGCAGTCAACCTTCAATGACGACTATATCCACATTGAACGTCCCGGCGGGGGCTTGATTGAGCCTGCCGACTGAATTACTCAGTCGGCATCGTCCACGAATCGGTCAGCATCGAGAATGAATCGGTCAGCATCCCCCAGAAACGGGAAACGACTGCGAAACTCATTCAACGGCTGACGATCCAGGCGGAGGCGCGCGACACCCTCGGCCGACCCCAGTTCGACCATGCGGTGCCCTTCCATGCTCCACGCGCTGGAGCATCCCGGGTAGACGATATCGTTGCCGTCGACGCCGCTGCGGTTGACGCCGATAACATAGGCCTGGTTCTCGATGGCCCTTGCCTTGAGCAGCGCCTGCCAGGCCTCGACCCGCGGGGCCGGCCAGTTGGCGACAAACAGCTGAATGTCGAAGCTGCGATCGTTGCGGCACCAGACCGGGAAGCGCAGGTCGTAGCAGACCTGCAGATCGATGCGCCAGCCCCGCCACTCGACGACCACCGGCCCCTTGCCTGCCGCGTAGCGCTCGTCTTCGCCGCCGAAACTGAAGCGATGGCGCTTGTCGTACCAGCGTGGCTTGCCATCAGGCGAGATGAAAACGAAACGATTGCGCCGCACGCCCATTTCATCGGCGATCACCAGGCTACCGCAGATCGCCGCCCCACGTTCTCGGGCCTGGTCGTGCATCCAGGCGACCGATGCGCCGTCCATGCCCTCAGCCTCCAGGCCGGCATCACCGAGAAAGCCGGTGGTAAATGTTTCCGGTAGCACGTAGAGATCGCATCCGGGCTGGCAATCCATCAATTCGCTCAAGTGGCGACGATTGGCCTCGGCATCCTGCCAGCGCAGGTCGGCCTGGACCAGCGCCACTTCCAGCTTGTCGTCGGCTGAGACCATTCCCGGATCAACTCCCCAGCGCCTGCAGACGTTCGAGTTCAGGTTCACTGAAACCTGCGCGCCGGCGGGCCGGCAGGTTGAACGGACCACGCAACTGATCGGCAAAGTACTGTTTGAGCAGCGATTCAAACGTTCGCTCCGGCTCCATCCCGCGCTTCTCGCACAGGAAATGAAACCAGCGCGTGCCGATGGCGACGTGCGCCTCTTCCTCTTCCAGGATGACTTCCAGCAACTCGACCGTGCGCCGATCCTCGACCTGGCGCAGCCGTTCGATCATCCCCGGCGTCACGTCCAGCCCGCGCGCCTCCAGTACGCGCGGCACCAGCGCCATGCGAATGAGTGAATCATGCGCGGTCTTCTCGGCCATGTCCCACAGGCCGTTATGGGCAGCCAGCTCGCCGTAGTCCGATCCGAGTTCGACCAGCCGCTGGCGCAGCATGCGGAAATGCCGCGCCTCGTCATGGGCGACCCGCAGCCAGTCACGATAGTAGTCGTTCGGCATGCCGTCGAAACGCAACGCCGCATCCAGCCCCAGGTTGATGGCGTTGAACTCAATATGAGCAACGGCGTGGATCAGTGCGATCCGACCCTCGGTGGTGCCCAGACGGCGCTTGGGAAGGCGCCGTGGGTTGACCAACTGCGGCCGTCCGGGACGACCGCAGGCAAGGAGTCCCGGTGCGC
>SKZJ01000107.1 GCA_007127425.1 Wenzhouxiangella sp. | reverse complement strand
CTGCCGCGGGTGAACAACAACCACTACGCGTGGACCATTCTGCTGGGCTGGTCGGCCGCACTGATCTTTGCCGCCAACACCCACCAGGGAACAGTGGTGGCCGAAAGCCTGCTGCGCGGACAGCTTTACTTCAGCCATGCCGGTCACCTGTGGGCCGCCATTGCGCTGCTTCTGTTGTTGCTGGTCAGCCTGCCGTGGTTGTCGAGGCGGCTGATGACCGGGCGTTTCTTCCCCGACTTCTTCTCGGCCAACCGATTGCCGGCCTGGCGCCATCGCCTGTTGTTCGGCGTGCTGGTGGTCTTCGCCGCCGTGCTCGGGACGGTGGCGATGGGGGCGGTGCCGGCCTTTGCCATGTTTTTCGTGCCCGCCTGGGTGGCGTTCGTGATCTGTAGCGGCTGGATGAAGGCGTTGGCCCTGACCGTATTGCTGGGGGTGATCGCCTACCTGGCCGGTTTCTTTTTCGCCATGCAGTTCGACCAGCCTTTCGGCCCCACCCTGGTCGTCGCGCTGGCCGCCCTGGCTCCGTTGCGCTTGCTGGGGCGTCATGGTCGGGCCTGAAATCGACACCTGAAAATCGGTTTCAACGTCCGCGCGTACCTTCCTGCGCAGTCGCGGTGAACGGATCCTCCGGCCAGGGGTGCTTCGGGTACCGGCCGCGCATGTCCTTTCTCACCTCCGGGTAAGCGTTGGCCCAGAAACTGGCCAGATCGGCGGTCACCGCCAGTGGACGTTGGGCCGGAGACAGCAGGTGCAGCACCACCGGCACCTGCCCGTCGGCCACTTTCGGTGAATCGCGCCAGCCGAACACGCTTTGCAGCTTGGTGGCCAGTACCGGGCCGCCCTCGGCGGTGTAGTCGATGCGGACGTTGCGGCCGGTGGGGATGGCCAGGTGGGTCGGTGCCAGCCTTGCCAGTTTGAGTTGGCTTTCGTAATCAAGCAGGGCGTTGAGGGCGCCGGACAGGTCAAGCCGTTCGACGTCCCGCCAGCGGGTCAGTCCGGCCAGGAACGGGGCCAGCCAGTCTTCCAGAGATTCGAGCAGCGCGGCATCGTTGACGTTCAGCCAGCGATCCGGCCACAGGCGATGTAGCAGGAGCACGCGTGCCTGCCACTGGCGGGCTGCTTCGCTCCATGGCAGCGCATCGAGCCCCTTGCGACGCACGGCGGCCAGCAGACCGGCTTCGATGGTGGCGGCATCGGGTCGGTCGAGTTCGGTACTTTCGAGCACCAGTGCACCCAGCTTTTTCTGGCGCCGGGCGAGTACCGTGCCGCGCCGTTCGTTCCAGTCCGCCGAGTCTTCGACGTCAATGTGGTCTGCCAGGTCGGTCTCCAGCAGGGCCGGCTCAACGGCAGCAGCCAGAAAGATGCGGGCCTCGCGCGCCTGGCCGTCGAGTTCGCACGCCACCAGCCAGGGTTCTCCGGCCAGCGGGTCGTCTTCGGGCAGGAAGGCGCCGCGACCGTTGGCGAGCAGGAAGCGGCCGCGCCCGCCGCGGGCCTGTGCAATCCGGTCGGGAAAGGCCTGGGCCAGCAAACGCCCACTTTCCGTTGGCTGTTCGTCGCGTCCGCCGTCGCTTCTTCCGGCGATCTGGCGGGCCAGCTTGCGGGCCTGGGCCAGGCGTCCGCGCGAGACGCGCTCGCCATTGCCGCGCAAGGCCTCGACGCGCCGGGTGATGTCGGCCCCGGAGCCGGGCCCGAACAGGTCGCGATCGGAGAGCAGGGCGGCCAGGTCCGCGGCCAGGCGACCGGCCCCGAGTTCGCGCCCGCGTATCACCATGTGGGCCAGGCGCGGGTGCAGGCCGGGCTCGAGCATGGCGTGGCCATGGCCAGTGATGCGACCGGTCGGGTCGAGTGCATCCAGCCAGCGCAGCAGGTCGACGGCCTGCTGCCAGTGTGCCGCGGGGGGTACATCCAGCCAGGCGAGTTCCTTCGGATCGTTCACGCCCCATCGGGCCAGTTCCAGCACGGTGGAAGCCAGATCGGCATCGACAATCTCGGCCGGCGTGTGGGGGCGCATGGCGCTGTGCTGCGATTCGCTCCACAAGCGATAACAGACACCCGCTTCCAGCCGACCGGCACGGCCGGCACGTTGCTCGGCCGAGGCGCGCGAGACGGATTCGGTCACCAGCCTCGACATGCCGCTATTGGCATCGAATCGTGCGCGCCGCTGCAAACCGGCGTCGATGACCACGCGAATGCCCTCGATTGTGAGGCTGGATTCGGCGATGGCGGTGGCCAGCACCACCTTGCGCGTGCCTGCAGGTGCCGGCGCGATGGCGGCGTCCTGGTCGGTGGGGTTCAGGCTGCCGTGTAACGGGCACAATTGCACCCCGTCGGGCAGCTGATCGGTCAGCCCGTCGGCGACCCGGCGGATTTCGCCCATGCCGGGCAGGAAAACCAGCAACGAGCCGGTCTCTTCATCCAGTACCTGGCGGATGGTTGCGGCAACGTGCGCGGTCAGTCTCTTTTCGCGCGGGCAGGGGCGATAGCGAACCTCGACCCGGAAGCTTCGTCCCTCGCTGACGATCAGCGGCGGATCGTCGAACAGGTCGGTCAAAGGCTCGACAGCGAGCGTGGCCGACATGACCACGATGCGCAGTTCATCCCTGAGCGCCTGCTGCGACTCGCGCACCAGCGCCAGGCCCAGGTCGGCATTGAGCGAGCGTTCGTGAAACTCGTCGAAGATCACGCAGGCGTAGTCGCCCAGTTCCGGGTCGGACTGGATCATGCGGGTGAGAATGCCTTCGGTCACCACCTCGATGCGGGTGACTTTCGAGACCCTGGTGTCCAGCCGGGTGCGATAGCCGACGGTCTGCCCGGCCGACTCGCCCATCTCTCGTGACATGAAATGCGCCGCCGAGCGCGCCGCCAGCCGTCGCGGCTCCAGCATGATGATCTTGCGCTCGCCCAACCAGGGCGCATCAAGCAGCGCTCGCGGTACCCGCGTGGTCTTGCCGGCCCCGGGGGGTGCGGTCAGCAACACGGTGGTGTGCGACTCGAGCGCGGTCAGCAGCTCGGGCAGAACATCATCTATGGGGAGCAGGCGTCCAGGCATTACGGGCTAGCAAGGGTGATGGCACAGATATCCGGCCAGAAAAAGAATGAACCACAGAGAGCACAGAGTTCACTCCTCTGTGTCCTCTGTGGTTCATTCTTTTAATGTTCTACACCTTTACCCCGACTTCCATTTTATGTTGCAGCCGATTGACGGTTTTTGTTCCTTCGACACCCGCGTGCCTTCGATCAAGGCATCGAGGGCGGCGCGCAGATCCTTGCCGGTCACGGGGATGCTGTTGCCGGGGCGGGAGTCGTCGAGCTGGCCGCGGTAGACGAGCTTGCGGTCGGCGTCGAAAACGAAGAAGTCCGGCGTGCAGGCGGCATCGTAGGCACGAGCAGTATTCTGCGATTCGTCGTAGAGATAGGGAAAGGTAAAGCCCTTTCCGCGGGCCAGTTCGGCCATGCGCTCGGGCCGGTCCTGCGGATAGCCGGTGACGTCGTTGGCGCTGATCGCGACCAGGCCGATACCGCGTTCGGGATACTCCTGATCCAGCCTGCCCAACTCGTCGAGCACGTGCTTGACGAAGGGGCAGTGGTTGCAGATGAACATCACCAGTGTGCCCTTGTCACCGGCAATATCCTTGAACGACAGATTGTTGCCGCTGACGGTGTCGGGCAGGGTGAAATCGGGCGCCGGGGTGCCCAGCGGCAGCATGGTGGATTCGGTCTTGGCCATGTTTCTTCAGTCCTCCTTGGCAGCGTCGTCGGTGTCCGAATTGTCGGATGCATCGTCGTCTGGGCCGTCATTTCGACCGTCATTTTTATCGTCGACCAGCCGGATGGGAAACGGTTTTGACACCTCGCCGGTATAGATCGAACGGTGCGGGAAAGGAATCTCGATACCGGCCTCGTCGAAGGCGACCTTGATCTCGGCGGTAATGCCGTTTCTCAAGGACAGGAAATTCTCACGCTTGGCCCAAACCGAGAACTGGATGTCCAGTGCCGAGTCGCCGAAGCCGGTGAAAATGAACAGCGGGGCCGGTTCGTCCAGGCACAGCGGGTTGGCGTCGGCCACGCCCATCAGCACCTCGCGCACATGAGCGATGTCTTCCTTGTAGGCCACGCCCAGCATCAGGTCGAGGCGGCGTATGGGAAAGCGGCTGAGCGTAGTGACCTCGCTCTTGATCAGGGTCTCGTTGGGGATGCGCACGAACAGGTTGTCGAAGGTGCGGAGCTTGACCGACAGCGCATCGATGGACAGCACCTCGCCGGTAGTGTCGGCGACCCGGATGATGTCGCCGATCTCGAAACTGCGCTCGCCAATCAGGAACAGGCCGCTGATCAGGTTCGACGCCGTCGTCTGAGAGGCGAAGCCGATGGCGACAGTCAGCACGCCGGCCGCGCCCATGATCACGCCGATGCTGAAACCCAGTTCGGCCAGCGCCGCGGCGATGAACAGGCCGAGCACACCATAGAACAGACTGCGCCTGAGCAGCTGCAGCATCTGCGGGGTCAGGCGCGAACTGGCCGCGCGCGCGCCCAGCCGACTGATGATGGAGGCCAGCACCAGGCCCAGGATGAGCAGCACCATCGCCCGTAACAGGATCAGCAGGCTGTCGATGACGATGATGTCGGCGAACGAGTCGGCCATGTCAGTTTCCCAGCAGCAGGCTCAGCGCCCGGGTGAAGCCCGAGCGGCCGCCTTCGAGTCTCGGCCCGGCCAGGCGCTCAAGCTCACGCTTGACCTCGGGCAGGTTGGAGTCCACCTTGACGCGGGCCAGATCGGCCTGGGTTTCCAACGTCAGGTTGACCCGTTGCGTCCACAGGCTGCCGTCATCGGCACCGTAGAGCGAGAGCATGGGCACCGGCAGGCTGATCTTCTCCAGCGGGACCGGTCGGTCCGATTCGTTGTGTATGGTCATCGGGCTGATCGCCCGGTGCGGGCGCTGGGGCAGTTCGGCCAAGTTGTGTCGCGCCTGCGTGCGCCCCGCGTAGCAAAGCTCCCCTTCGCGAGTGGAAGCGCCGAACCAGGTGTCGGACAGGCGCATGATCGGGAATTCCTTGAGTAGTATCGGCGGGTCGCCGATCTCGATCTTCAACCAGATCGGGCTGGACAGGTACAGGGTGATGGACTGACCGCCCATCAGGAACACGGGCTGACGCGG
>SKZJ01000172.1 GCA_007127425.1 Wenzhouxiangella sp. | reverse complement strand
GCCTGCAGCCAGCTGCCAACGGCGGCCACCAGTGAGCCGAAATGCAATTGGCCGGTCGGTGATGGTGCAAAGCGGCCAATGTAGGCCTGTTCCGTGGGCGAGGGCAAGTTGAAGCTCTTGTTTTCAGGGACTACGGCAGCCATTTTAACGATCAGTTGAAACTTCATGTGAGGCATTGAGGTAACGATGCGCAGAATCGGATTGTTTCTGGCGACCAACCTGGCCGTCCTGTTGGTAATGGGAGTGGTGATGAACCTTCTCGAGCCCTGGCTGATTGCCCAGGGTATCGATCTGAATCACGCAGCCATCTTCATTTTTGCCCTGCTGTTCGGTATGGGAGGTGCCATCATTTCCCTGTTGTTGTCGAAGAAGATGGCGCTGATGGGCACGAAAGCACGTGTGATCAAGCAACCGTCCAATCCGACCGAGCGCTGGCTGATCGATACGGTGGCGCGTCAGGCCCGGGAAGCGGGCATCGGCATGCCCGACGTGGCAATCTTCGACTCACCCGATCCCAATGCCTTTGCCACGGGTGCCTCGAGAAAAAATGCATTGGTTGCCGTGAGTACGGGTTTGCTGCGACACATGCGGCAGAACGAGGTTGAAGCCGTGCTGGGTCACGAGGTGGCTCACGTGGCCAACGGCGACATGGTGACCCTGACGCTGATCCAGGGCGTACTCAACACCTTTGTCCTTCTGTTGTCGCGCATCATCGGACAGGTCATCGACCGGGCGGTATTCAAGGGGCGTGGCTACGGACCGGGGTACTTCCTGACCGTGATCGTGCTGCAGATCGTGCTGGGCATTCTCGCCAGCATGATTGTCATGGCCTTTTCGCGCTGGCGAGAATTCCGTGCCGATACAGGGGGAGCACAACTGGCTGGCCGGGCGAACATGATTGCCGCACTCCAACGCCTGAAGAGCGTGCACCAACCGGCAGACTTGCCGGAGTCGGTCGAAGCGTTCGGCATTCGCGGTCGGGTTGGAGGCGGAATCAAGCGCTTGATGATGAGCCATCCGCCGCTGGAAGAGCGAATCAGGGCGTTGGAGCAGGGCACGCCCTGATCGAGGGCGCGGTCGACAAGCGAACCGTCGGCCGCGCATTCAAGTCCACATCAGCCGGCCGCGGCTTCCCGAACGAATTCCCCCTGCACCAGGGTGATACCGAATTGCCACAGCGTGGCCAGGTCGCCGGTATGTTCGATCTTGGGGGCAATGATGCGAACCTTGTGCTCGCGCGCATGCGTTGAAAGATTCGACAACTGTTCGCGCAGCTTGTCGTTGTTGCCGAGATCCTGCACTGCCCCTTGCGCCAGGCGCATGAAATCAACGCTGAGGTACTTGAGCACCGGCTGGATCGACGCATTGGCATCGACGTCACACAGGGCAAATTGACAACCGTGCTGCTGGAATCGCTCGATGAAGGCCTGGGCCTGTCGCAGTTTGTCGCGAACATCCTGTTCGCGCAGTCCCCAGATGATGCGACTGGAGGCGACCGGAAAATCCCCCAGCATTTCCTCAACCATTCCCATGGCATCGGGGTCCATGATGGATTCCAGGCTCAGCGGCACCAGCCATTGCGCATCGGTTCCGGATTTGCGATCGGCAAGGAGTTGCCGAAGGCGCCCGAGCATGTCGATATCGAGACGGGAAGCCATGCCGATACGACTGGCCACCGGCATGTAGACCGACGGCATGATGACTTCGTCGCTGTCTTCGGTACGCAGGCGAGTCTCGACATCGTTGATGAGAAAACTGTCGTCCTCCATGCAGGTAATCGCCGAGGTCACCAGGCCCAGTTCATTTTGATCGATGGCATGGCGGAGACGTTCCGCCCAGGCAGCGTCGTCTTCTTCCCCCTCCGCCGAAACCTTCGGGCGGTAGCGAACGAAACCGTTGCCGCCGGCACGTAGTGCCTCGTTCAACGCGGTTTCGGCCTGCTCGACCAGGCTTTCCGGTTCAGGCACTTCACTGCCTGCGACGGCCAGGCCGACGCTGCCCGAAATGGTCAGGCTGGTATCCCGAACCTCGACGATCTTGCCCCCGCATCCCTCGACGATGCGTGTGGCCAGCTTTTCCGCCTCTTCCCGGCTTTCGGTATCGGCGAGCACGCCGAAGGTGTGATCTCGAAGCCGCGCAGTCTCCCCATTGTCGGCGACCACCGACTGGAAAAGCTTTGCCGCTTCACCGATGAGACTGTCGGTGGCGCCCACCCCGATCTTGTCGACCAGTTCATCAAAGTTGTCGAGCGAAAACAGCAGCACTGAAAAGCCGCTGGTTTCCTTGCGAGCGGAGAGGCTGGCTTTCAACTCCTCGAGGAAAGAGGCGGAATTGAGCATGCCGGTCAGCATGTCGTGCGTTCTGAGCTTCTGGAGCTCTTCCTGCAGTTTGGAGTCGGCCTGCTCAAGCTCTTCGTTGACCAGCATCTGGGCGCAGTATTCACCGCCGTAGCGGGCCGGGGAGAAAGCCACCGAGGCCTTGAACTCGGTTCCGTCCTGGCGATGGGCATTGAGCAACATGGCGTCCCGGGGAATGTCGTCTCGCGAGAGCGCCTTGAGCACCTTCTTGAGATCCTGGTCCTTGCGTGATGCGGTAAACAGATCGAGCATGGACAGTCCCTCGAGATCCTCGAAGGATCCAAACCCGAACAGGTCGAGGTAGGCCGGGTTGGCGTAGATATGCAGGCCTTCGTGCAGGTAGGCGATGGACTCGCTTGAGCTGTCGAGCAGCAGCGTGTAGCGGGCCTCGATATCCTCCAGGCTCCTCAGTGCCTGGCTGGCATCGCGTCGGGCCTGCAGGGATTCCAGTTGTCCCTTGGCCAGTCGCTTTAGCTGGCGCAGGTTGGACTGGCTGACAAACCCTTCCACGCCCAATGTGGCCACTGCCAGTGCCGATCGGGCATCCTCGCCGTCGACCAGCGCAATGACGGGCACGAAGTGTTTCTGCTCACGGGCATGGCGGATCGTGGTTTCGAGCAGGCCCGGGTCGGCCGCATCGACGTGGATCATCACCATGTCGATGCGGGTTTCCTCGAATGTTCGGCTGACCGCGTTGGCCGTATCGGCAAACAGCGAACGGGCGATGCCCTCGGCACCGAGCATCTGGTCGAGTTCTCGGGGAGCGCTGGGGTCGTCGGTGACGGTCAGTATTTTTATTTCTTCGGTTTGCTTGGCCATCGTGTCTCGTCGAGATTCAGGTTTGGATTGGCGCCCCCTTGCCGTTTAATGGTATACCACTTGAGCTACAGAACCGGCAGTTTATAGGGGGCACCCGCGATCTCTCGCACCAGGCGTGGCACCAGGTAGCCCGACAGTTCCCGGCGCATGCGCTCGACCAGGCGAATTGCCGCCGATTCCTCGACCTCGTATCGATCCGCGCCGGCGACACGATCAAGCAGGTGGAGGTAGTACGGCATCACCCCGGCATCGAGTCCACGTCTGACCAGGTCACGCTGCGCGTCGAACGAATCATTGATATCTTTCAGCAGCACGGCCTGGTTGAGCAGTTGCACGCCGGCACCGCGTAGCCGCTTCGCCGCCTGATCGACACCTTGATCGAATTCTTGCGCGTGATTGGCGTGAAGCACCATGACCACCGGCCAGGGCAGGGCCTCCAGCCATTTCAGCAGGGTCTCGTCGACCCGGTCGGGCAGCACCACCGGCAGGCGGGTGTGGATGCGCAGCCGGTGAAGATGTTCAATACTGGAAAGCCGATCGGTCAGTTCCTGCAAGCGCGTGGTGGGCAGCATCAGTGGGTCGCCGCCGGAGAGGATGACCTCGTCGATCTCCGGGTTGGCGGCGATGTAGTCGACGGCCGCATGCCATTGCCGACTGCCGGCATGGTTGTCGGCGTACGGGAACTCCTGGCGGAAGCAGTAGCGGCAATGCACGGCACAGGCACCGGTCGAAACCAGCAATACGCGGCCATGGTACTTGTGCAGCAGGCCGCGTCCGACCCGGGCCTCGCGGTCACCGACCGGGTCGGCCACGAATCCGGTTTCCACCCGTTGCTCGCGGGCATCGGGCAGTACCTGCAGCAACAGCGGATCGCTCCGGTTGGCCTTTTCCATGCGTTTGGCGAAAGCCCTGGGAACCAACATGGGAAAACGCGGCTGGCTCGCTGGCTCGGCCGGCAGCTCAAGGTATTCGAGCAGTTCGGTGGCGTCGCGAAAGGCATCGCGAATCTGCTCTCGCCAGGCCGGATGCTTGGGTAAGTCTGCAGTTCGCGCTAAACTATCGGATTGCATCATCATTTCATCAATCGAGTATCGAGTCCCGCCCCAGGCCATTCGCCGGGGCGTCATTGTAATCCGGAGTCAGTATGGCAAATTACAGCACCAGCGAATTCAAGTCCGGTCTCAAGATCATCCTCGACGGCGATCCCTACAACATCGTGGAAAACGAGTTCGTCAAACCCGGCAAGGGCCAGGCCTTCAGTCGCGTACGCGTACGCAACCTCAAGACCGGGCGCGTCATCGAAAAAACCTTCAAGTCCGGCGATTCGGTCGAGGCCGCCGACGTGTTCGAGAAGGACGTGCAGTACCTCTACACCGACGGTGAATTCTGGCATTTCATGGATCCGGAAAGCTTCGAACAGATCGCGGCCGATGCCAACGTCATCGGCGACAACAAGATCTGGTTCAAGGAAGAGGACATGTGCCAGGTCACGCTCTGGAACGGCGCTCCCCTGATCGTGTTGCCGCCCAATTTTGTCGAACTGCAGGTGACCGAGACCGACCCTGGCCTGAAAGGGGACACCTCGGGCAGTGGCGGAAAGCCGGCCACGCTCGAGACCGGGGCGGTGGTGCGGGTCCCCCTGTTCGTGCAGGAAGGAGAAGTGATCCGCGTCGATACCCGCAAGGCGGAGTATATCGGCCGCGTCAAGGACTGAACATGAGTCAAGCCCTGCAGGCCGTCATGCCGCGTTGGCTCGTACCGGTACATCCGGAGGGCTGCGTGCTCGAGGGCCAGGCCGTGATCATTGCCGACGGGCGAATCGAGGCCATCGTTCCCGTGGCGCAAGTGGAAGAGCGATTCGACCAGGCCGAACGGGTCGAATTGCCCGATCATGTACTCATCCCCGGCCTTGTCAACGCCCATACGCACAACGCCATGACCCTGATGCGGGGCCTGGCTGACGATCTTCCGTTGATGACCTGGCTGGAAAAACACATCTGGCCGACCGAACAGCGCTGGGTGGGCCCCGACTTCGTTCGCGCCGGCACCGAACTGGCCATCGCGGAGATGCTCGCTGGCGGGACGACCTGCTTCAATGACAACTACTTCTTTCCGGATGTAACGGCCGGGGTGGCCAGGCGTGCGGGCATGCGCGCCGTCGTCGGGCTGCCGGTCATTGCCGTGCCCACGGCGTGGGCGCAGACCGAGCGTGAGTATTTCTCGCGCGGTCTGGCGGTTCACCAGGACCTGGTTGGCGAGGAATTGCTGACGACGGCATTCGCGCCGCATGCTCCCTACACCGTCAGCGACGAGGCATTCGAGCGGATGCGCGACCTGGCCGAGGAAATGGATGTGCCGATCCACCTGCACCTGCTGGAAACGGCCGGTGAGATCGAGGGTAGTCTCGAGGCGCACGGCAAGACCCCGCTGGACCGCCTCGATGCACTGGGCCTGCTGGGGCCGCGCCTGCTGGCAGTTCACATGACCCAGTTGGGGGTGGATGACATTCGCCGGGTGGCCCGCACCGGCGTACACGTATTGCACTGTCCGGCATCCAATCTCAAGCTCGCCAGCGGAATCTGCCCGGTGGCCGATCTCGATGCCGCCGGCGTCAATGTTGCCATCGGCACCGATGGTGCGGCCAGTAACAATACCCTGGACATGTTTGCCGAGATGCGCCTGACGGCCCTCCTGGCCAAGGGCGCGAGCGGCAATCCCGAAGCGGTGCCGGCGGCCCGGGCACTGTCCATGGCGACGGTCAACGGCGCGCGCGCCCTGGGGCTGGACGAACGCATCGGGACGATCGAGGTGGGCAAGTCCGCCGACCTCGCCGCCGTTGCCTTGAACCAGCCTGGAACCCTGCCGGTTCATAATGTGATATCACACCTGGTCTACGCCACGGGGCGCAACCAGGTCAGTGACGTCTGGGTCAATGGGCGCCGCGTGCTGCATGAGCGCGAACTTGAAACCCTCGATGAGAGCGAAGTCCAGCGTGCAGCGCACCAATGGGCTGCACGTCTGTCCGAAAAGGAATAGCACATGACAACCGATTCGGTAAAAGACAGCCAGGGCAACATCGACCCGCGTGAAGCCGGCAAGTTCGATGCGCTCGCCGCGCGCTGGTGGGATCCCGAAGGTGAGTTTCGCACCCTGCACCACATCAACGGGCCACGGGTGGAATACATCAGCGAGCGCGCTGGACTGTCGGAACGAAACGTCGTGGATGTCGGCTGCGGTGGCGGCATTCTCAGCGAAGCGCTGGCCCGGGCCGGTGCCCGGGTGACCGGTATCGACGTAGCGGCCAGGCCGCTGGCCGTGGCCCGCATGCACCAACTCGAAGGCGGGTTGGATATCGATTATCGCCAGATCACCGCCGAAGCGCTGGCCACCGAGTCCCCGGGCGGTTTCGACGTGGTCTGCTGCCTGGAAATGCTTGAACACGTGCCCGATCCGGTCAGTACCGTCACGGCCTGCGCGGAACTGGCCAGGGCGGGCGGCGACCTGTTTTTCAGCACCATCAATCGCTCGCCGCTGTCCTGGGCGGCGGCCATTGCCGGGGCCGAGTACGTGCTCGGCCTGCTGCCGCGCGGGACCCACCGTTACGATCGACTGATTCGTCCCGAGGAACTGGCCCGGGCCTGTCGCAACGCCGGGCTGGATGTGCTCGACATTTCCGGGATGGACTACAACCCGTTCTCGCATACCGTGCATGTCGGCTCGCGTCCGCGCGTCAATTACCTGCTTCATGCACGCAAGCCGGAGTAGGGTGGCGATGCCTGCACGGGAACTCTCTGCCGTCCTGTTCGATCTCGACGGGACACTCATCGACAGTGCGCCGGACCTGCTGGCCGCCCTCGATCGGGCCCGCGCCAGGCTGGGGCTTCCCGGAGGCGACCATGCCGCGCTCAGGCATCATGCTTCGCGTGGTGCGGCCGGCATTCTGGCAGCCGGGCTCGCAGAGCGGCCGGGGCTGGACCTGGAGCCCATCAAGCAGCAGTTTCTCGATGACTATGCGGCCGATCTGTGGTGCCGGACGCGTCCGTTTCCTGGCATCGAACAACTTCTGGGACGGTTGGTCAAGGCCGGCAAACCGCTGGGCATCGTCACCAACAAGATCAGTCGATTCGCCGATCCGGTGCTCGAGCATGCCGGGTGGGAGAGTCGGTTCGCTTGCCTCGTCACCGGAGATCGCGTCAAACGTCCGAAGCCGGACCCGGAGCCGGTGTTTGCGGCCTGCCGGGCCCTGGATGTCGCTCCCGCCAACGTGCTGTTCGTCGGTGATGACCGCCGCGATGTGGAGGCCGGCCTGGCGGCCGGCACCATGACGGCTGTCGCTGCCTGGGGCTACATCGAGCCCGGTGAGAATCCCGGGAACTGGGGTGCCGATCTGCTGGTACGCTCCCCGGAAGAGTTATGGGCGGCCCTGCGCCTCGAAAGCGGAACGGAGAGTGAAGGATGACACGCAACGATCACCTGCAACGAGTGGTTTTCGAGGAGATCAACGCGCGCTGTATCTGGGTTCAGCTCGACTCGGTGACGCGCGAAGTCCTGTCGCGCGCAGAGTGCCCACTGGTGGTGGCCGACCAACTCGCACGGGCATTGCTGGTCGCCGCCACCATGTCCAGCGGCATCAAGTTCGACGGTCGTATCACGCTGCAACTGCAGTCGGAAGGTCCGCTGTCGCTGCTGATGGCCGATTGCGACCATGACGGCGGGGTCAGGGGCATTGCCCGCGTGCGTGAAGGAGCGGAGCTGCCGTCAACGGCAGCGGCCCTGTTCGCGGCCATGGCTGCCGAAGGCACGCTGGCCCTGACGGTGGAGCCGGCGCGCCACGGCCGCCGCTGGCAGGGCATCGTGCCGCTTGAAGGTGCCACGCTGGAGCAGGCGCTGGAAAGTTACTTTCGCCAGTCCGAGCAGTTGCCAACCCGTTTTCGCCTGGCCTTTGACGGCGAACGCGCCAGTGCCCTGATGATCCAGAAGATGCCGGGTGAAACGGTTGACGATGACGGCTGGAACCGGCTTGAGCACCTGGTCGACACGCTGGGTGAGCAGGAGATGCTCGCCAGTGAGGGCGACGATGTGCTGCGCCGCCTGTTCCACGCCGAAGAGCGCCGCGTGTTTCCCGCTCGCGAACTGCATTTCCATTGCCCCTGCACGCGCGACCGAGTGATCGCGGTGCTGGAGGGATTGGGGCAGGCGGAACTGAAAGCGCTGGCCGCCGAGCAGGAGACCGTCGAGGTGCGCTGCGAGTTCTGCAATGAAGGCTACCGCTTCGACCAGGTCGATCTCGCTGCGTTGATCCAGGGAGGCGGCCCCGACGACAGTTCGACGGTTCACTGATGGAGCCGCTGGAATGGTGTCGCCAACGTCTGCTCGTGAAGGGCAACCCGTTGACCGCCTCGCTGCCGTTTGCGGCGCCGGAAAACCGGAATGCGATCCTGGCACTGCGTGCGGTGATCACCGAGGTTGCCAGTATCCCGGGAACCGTCACCGAACCCGATATTGCCTTGGCCAAGCTGGACTGGTGGCGGCGTGCCCTTGTCGAGCAATTGCCGCATCCGGCCGTTCGGGCACTGGCAGAGACCGGCGCGGTCGAGCGACTGGACGACAGATGGTTCTCCGAACTCGTCGACGGCGTCACCCTGACGCTGGATAACCCCCGTTTCGAGCATCGCGAGCAGGCCTGGGAGTATTTCATGAAGATCGGCGGTCCGGCCGCGCGGCTGGAAGCCGGACTGATCGGCGCCGATCAAGCCGACAGTGATGCCCTGGCCGTTCTCGGCGCCAATGGCTGCCTGGTGCGGCAGGTGCGTGACCTGGGGCTGGATGCGCACGCCAATCGCTGGCTGGTGCCGCTGGACATCCAGGCGGAATTCCAGGTATCGCGACAGGATGCCCTGCAGAAGAAAGCGTCAACCGGGTTCAATGGCATGGTGCGCCAGTGGTTGGCCGATGGGCTGCGGCGCACTGCACAAGCGCGCCAGTCACTCGACGCCGAGACGGCCTGGCGACAGCGACACTTGCTGATCCAGCATGCGCTGGACTATCGCCTGGCCACACGCTTGGCGCGTCGTCCTCAACGCGTCCTGGAGGGGCGGTTGCTACCCGGTCAATTTGGAAATGTCTGGACCGCCTGGCGCACGGCCAGACGTCTTAGAGCGAAATCCCCAGCCCGATATTGAAGACCGGTTGTCTTCTCCACTCGCCCGGGTCCGCCGGCCACAGGTGAACGCGTTCGGCATGAATCACCGGGTGGGCATGGCGATGCTCGCCGGTCAGCCGGTCTTCAATGCCTTCAATGGTTCCCAGTACGGTGACGAAACGACCCGGCGACCAGTCAACGGGCTCGAGGAAACGGTCATCGACCAGGACAAAACGCACTCCGGCACGCTCGCGAATGCGGGGACGGTCGGCGCGGTCGAGCGGGTAGCTGGCAACGACCAGTTCGGTGCGGTCGGCCAGGGGCTCGATGGCCACGATGCGCCCGCCCCAGACCACGGTCTCGCCGGGAGGTGCATCTCCGGACAGTACATGGGCCGGGCCGTAGGGAGATACGGGCACGTCGTTCCGGGCTACCGGACTTTGCGCGCATCCACCGACCAGACACAAGAGCAGGAAGAGCGCGATGAAATGCTTTACTTTATCCATGACCAGTCAGTCCGCGCTGATGATGCCGGGACCCTTCCCGGCGGATTTTTCGTAGACGCCCTTGCCGATCTTGCGGTATTGCGTGAAGCCCGCTTTTTCGATCTTCGAAGGCTTGAGATCCGAGGTGGAACTGCCGACCAGGTTCGGGGCGGAGATTTTCCTCCGGATTGGCGAACCGCAGGCCGGGCAAGCGACCAGTGGGTCGGCGCTGATGCCTTGCAGCACGGTAAAGGCGTCGCGGCAATGCTCGCAACCGGGTTCTTCGCTGCAAATGTATTCATAGAATGGCACTTTGAATCCCTGATCGTGTCGGTGACATCATCATACCGCCATGGCATCGATCTCGTGCCATGACACATGATCTGCGACAATTCGCACCCAGCATCCGTTCACTAGAGATAATGATTTCATGGATAAGCAAACTGACCGGCCTTTGTGGCTGATCACAGGGGCGGCCGGCGTTTTGGGCTCGGAGCTGGTGCGCCAGCTTCTGCAGGCCGGCAAGGATTGCGTCGCGCTCGACAGCAATGCTCGCGGCCTGAACCAGCTTCATGACCGGCTGGTCGCTGATGGGCTGCCGGCACCGGCCTTGATGCCCATGGATCTGACCGGGGCCGGGCCGGACGAACACGCGAAACTGGCCGAGACCATCGAAAGTGAGTTCGGTCGTCTCGATGTCCTGGTACACGGTGCTGCTGCGTTCGTTGCCCTGCGACCATTGCTGCATCAACCGGCAGAGGAATGGTTCAGGATCATCCAGACCGGACTGACCGGCCCCTTCCTGCTGAGCGTTGCGCTGATGCCGCTCCTGGCCCGTGGTGCCGACGGCAGGGTGGTGTTCGTCAACGACGACCACTGCCTCGACAAGCCGGCCAACTGGGCGGCATACGGTGTCGCACAGGCGGGCCGTCGGCAGATGGTCCGTTCTCTTGAAGAGGAAGCGGGGCGGCATGGACCGCAATTCATGGCAATCGACCCCGGCCCATTTTTCAGCCCGTTGCGCACGGCCGCCTGGCCTTCAGAGTCGCCGGGGGACCTGCCGTCTCCGGCCCGTGCCGCGAAAAAGATCATTGATCGGGCGGGTGGTTGAGGCGGAGTGCTTGCTAAACTGGATCGGCGGACGCAACCCGGACCAACCATTCAAGTAAGGAGTACGCCATGTCGGACGACTTGTTCCTGAAGATCATTGATCGCGACATACCGGCCGATATCGTCTTCGAAGACGACGAGATCCTGGCATTCCGGGACATCCAGCCGCAGGCACCGGTGCATGTCCTGGTGATACCGAAGCGTCATATCGCCACACTCAACGTGCTCGAAGACGACGATGCCGGGCTGGTCGGGCGGATGGTGCTGACTGCACGGCGAATCGCTGCCGACGAGGGGCTGGACGAGGATGGCTACCGCCTGGTCTTCAACTGCAACGAACACGGGGGCCAGTCGGTACGCCACATTCACCTGCACCTGCTGGGTGGCCGGCAGATGCAGTGGCCGCCGGGCTGATTGCTCCAGGCGTGCAGTCTCAGCAGGTTGTCCCCAGTCACACCTAGCGCCGAATCTCGACTGTCGTGACCTGAGCCCGAGAGAAGGGGCGGACGTAAAATCCCCCAACGCCGCGGATACGGACGTGCAGGTGCTCGGCGTCGACTTCCGTCAGCTCTCCGCTGACGCGGTTTCCGGCGGATGTGGTGATCCGGATGCGCTGGCCTTGATGGCGGGACACTTCAGCCATCGGGATCTCCACCCACTGGATCCGACGAACGGATTCTTCCTGCTCGCTTTCTTCTTCCGTCTCTTCGGCGGTCTCATCGGTCATCATCCGGGCTCTCACGGGAACGACATCGAACGTCGCCGCTGTCTGCGTGCCCTGGTTGACGCGCAGCGACAGATCGAGCTGCTCGAGCAGTTCTCCGCGCTCGAGCCGGGTGAAGGCGGTCAGTGGCAGCCGTTGCTGCGGTGTCAGTTCCAGTTCGATGTCCTGGGGGTCTGAGACGAACTGTCTGTAGGCGTTCACGATCTCCTCGGAGGGTGCCAGGCCGTACTGCCCCCAGGATGCATTCCAGGCTTCGATGTGCCGCTCGTGGAACTGGTCCACGGACACACCGAGCTCGCCGGCACAGAATCGATCAAGCCGGTTGCGCAAACCCAGGTTGACGTAGGTCGCCTCCACGCTTTCAAGGCGGGCCATCGCCCAGGCCCGAGCCAGCAGGTCCAGGTCGCGTGACGCCGATCCGAGATGAAGCCGGGCATCGAGGGTCAGCCCGGCCAGGTACTGGGTGTGACTACCGACCCGCAGGGTCATCCGCTCGCCGTTGTTGAGCAGGCGGTAATCCACCGTGATATCGGACATCAGGTTCCAGACTTCCATGTGCGGCAGATCGGTAATGCGCAAGGCCTCGCGACCGGCGCACCCGGCCGCCTCGAACGGGAGCCCGGTGGAGAACGGGACGTCGAGGCGCTCCATGCCGCTATCCCTGATCGGGATCTGCAGGGAACGAATCGACAGGCCCAGCGCCTCCGGCAGGCGGCCATTGTCGAACTCCCGGGTGGCCTGCAACAGTTCGATCAGATTGGGGGCGGTAAAGGCAAGCTGGCCGATGCGCACTTCGCCAGCCACCATGTGCGGCTGGAAGCCGATATCCCGTACGCGAAGCTGCCCGGACGGGTGCAATTGAATGCTGCCCCATTCCAGGCTTCCGACCGGTGCCACCTGAGAGGCCAGGGCCACCAGTTCGTTCTCGACTTGCCGGGTGATATGGAAGTGCAGCGCGGCGACAGCGACTGCTGCCAGCACCAGGATGACGAAGACGATCTTGAGCAGGGGAGGCTTGCGGCGCATATCAGGTGACTTCCGGTAATCGGGCGCTGAGCAGGGAACCGGCCAATCCCATGCCGGCGAGAATGAGGATGACACCGCTGACCGGCATCACCGTAGTCAACGCGCCAACGGCGCCGGCCAGCAACAGCACCACACCGATCACTGTATTGCTCACGGCAACGTAGTCGGTGCGCTTGTTGCCACCGGCCAGATCGACGACGTAAGTCTTTCGACCCAGCCTGACGCCGGCATGGGTGACCGCCAGCATGAAGAAGAACAATGGGTAGAGCCACTGGGTATCGGCCAGGGTCGGCAGGCCGTTGACGATCCCGACCAGCAGGATGCCGGTCAGCGCAGCGCCGCCACCGGCCCAGACCATGACCCGGCGGCTGGAAGCGTCGGCGAACCGGCCCCAGAACGGGGCCGACACCAGGCTGGCCAGTCCGTCAGCGACAACGAACAGCCCCAGCACGACCAGCGCGCCGTCGGTGTGCTCGTGGGCCAGCATGATGAAGAACGGTGCACTCAACGCCGAGCAGAGCAGCAGCGATCGGGCGATGACGAAATTGCGAAAGGGGGGGTCGTCGCGCAGCAATCGCAGCCGGCCGATACCCTCGGTGATTGCGTTGCCACCGCCTTCGGTCGCACCGGGATACTCGCGGATCATCACGTACGTGGCGGCCGCGACCAGCCACAACCCCCCGGCAATGGCCAGCAGGATGAGATAGGTGCCCATGTCGCCGGGATCTCGCAGATCCAGCAGCAGCAGCACGCCGACACCGATCGTCACCAGGCCGGCCAGGAACTCCGACCAGCCGCTGACGCGTCCGCGCCGGGTCTTGGGGACGGTCTTGCCCAGCACATCCTTGGAAGCGACCGAGCAAAGTCCTCGCGAGAGGCTGAACACCACCAGGGCGCCAAGCAGGGCGAATCCGGCCGCGGTGCCGGTCAGGGTCACCGCCACCGCCGCCATGGCAAACACGGCGAAGGCCTGCAGCACACAGCCGATCACGAAGGTCCACTTTCGGATGGCCTGGAGTCGAACGTAACTGGCAATCAGCAGTTGCGGAATCAGTGAGCCGGACTCCCGGACCGGCACCAGGAAAGCCGTGAAAACGCCGGGAGCACCCAGTGCACTGAGCATCCACGCCAGGATGGTCTTCGGATTGGCGATCGCGTCGCCGAGCTTGGTGAAGAATTGCGTAAAAACCTGTAGCAGGAAGTTGCCCGGGACCACCCGGCAGGCGTCTTCATCGATGTCCTTGCAGACGCGGGCATCTTCCTCATTCACCAGCACTTGGTAGGCCCGCTCTATGCCGGGGCTGCTGAACAGATGTTCCCTCACTCCGTCACCCCTGGGTCAGTCCATTTCGGCATTGACATCCTCATGGTCGGCATCGCTGCCGTCCAGGGGATCGATCGGTTCGATCAGTACCAGCATTCCCAGCCAATTGGAATCAAAATACTCCAGTCGGCCAGGGCGGATGGTACGGCTCTGAGACAGCCTGTGAACCCGGAACCCGCCGGTCGGCTCGTCATGAAACTCCAGGGGGCTCATCCATGGCGATGCCACTTGTTCAATGCGCCACTGCAAGTTGCTTTCCAGGTGCATGAACTGGCGTTGGCGAAGACGAACTCCACCGTCGAGACGATAGTGAAAGGTCGGTTCGAGATCGGAAACGGGCTGAATGCCCACGGGAGTCAACTTAAGCCAGTCCACAGCAACAGGCTCATCATCGTGAATTCGAACGCGTTCGCCTGCCGAACCCCTTTCCAGTGGCTGGTGCCAGGCTCGCCACGAGAGTACGTCATGGCCGGAACTGTCGTTCAGCCTCGCCAGCGCTCGTTCCATCTTCGGCGACAGCCGCTCGAGGGCCAGGTACGGTTCGGGCCAGACCGGCAACTCCGGCATCAGGTTGCCTTCCTCCAGCCCGTCCAGCGTGTCAATGAGCTCGAGGACGGCATCGAGCTCGGTTTGCCGAGAAAGTTCATCTGCCGATGACTCGGTGGTCTTGCGGGCCCGGGCGAGCGGATCGGTCAGCGCGGAAAAGTCGTCGAGCTGTTGCATGTCGCGCGCGTCGGATCGACCCTCCGCGTGTGTAAATACAATCACCTCGACCCGGTAGTGCGGTGTAGCGACATCGGCGGCGAGCATGACGGGCAACATGAGCAACGTCATGCAGGAAAGGATTCTGGGCAGGTAAGCTTTCATTGGTTGAGAGTTTAACCGACCCGGATGGCTCATGGTCACGCCGGAGGGGTTCTGTTATCTTTCGAGACCTTCAATCAGTTTCAGAATGAGAGGAAGATCACATGATCAGACTGTTACGTGACGGGGCGGGAAGCCTGGCCCTCCTGGCCGCAGTGTTCTATCTGCCGGTCGCTGCAGCCGACGGCATGACCCTGGAGGATATCGCTGGACTCCAGCAGGTCGGCCAGATTGCCGTCAGCCCGGATGGAGAACGTATCGCCTACACCCAGGTCATCCCGCGTGACCTCGACAAGCAGGAAGACGGTTCGGCCTGGAGCGAGCTGCGAGTCGTTGATCCGAGCGGCGAGAGCCGTGTATTCATCGGCGGGGAAGTCAACGTGCGGTCAATCGGCTGGTTGCCGGACAGTTCCGCCATCACGTTCCTCGACCAGCGCAAGGGAGACGACCATACGACGCTGTACAAGCTGCCGGTCGCCGGTGGTGAAGCCCGTCGGATCGCCACGGTAGGAACGGGTGTGCAGGGCTACAGCTTCAGCCCCGACGGCGGTCGAGTGGCGCTGATTTCCCAGGAACCCGATCCCGAGGAACTCAAGGAGCAGCGCGACAAGGGGTTTGACCAGATTATCTACGAAGAAGACTGGAAACCGCGTCGGATCTGGCTTGTCGACGTCGATGATCCCGACGCTGAAGCCGAGCCGCTCGACATCGACGGATCGGTGCAACGGGTGGAGTGGTCTCCTGCCGGCGACCGCCTGGCCGTCTCCGTTACGCCGCGTCAGTTGGTCGACGACACCCTGATGTTTCAGCGCCTTCGCATCCTCGACCTCGAGGGCGAAGAGGTCGGCCGCATCGACAACCCCGGCAAACTCGGTGATTGGTCCTGGAGCCCGGACGGCGAGCACATCGCATTCATCGGCACCGAGAGCATTCACGACACGCGCGAAGGCCGCCTGATGGTAGCCAGCGGTCAAGGCGGCGAATGGACCAATCTGCTGCCTGACCTGGCGGGTCATGTCTGGTATATCGACTGGCGCTCGGATCGTGAGATCGTTTTCATCAGCTACGAAGGGGTGGAAGCCCGTCTCGGCGTCATCGGTGCCGACGGGGCCAACGAACAGAAACTCAAGCAACGCGACGGGCTGATCTTCGATGCGCTGAGCGTCGCCGACGATGGGCGTATCGTGCTGGGTGCGTCGACCGTGGAACACCCACGCGAGATCCACGCTTTCCGGGAGGGCGCAACTGAACGCCTTACCGTATCCAATGAATGGCTGGCCGACCGCCAACTGGCTCGCCAGGAAGTGGTGACCTACAGCGCCCGCGACGGCCTGCAAATAGAGGGCTTGCTGGTCTGGCCGCTGGACTATCGCGAGGGACAGCGTTATCCGCTGATCCTCGCGGTCCACGGCGGTCCGGAGGCGCATTATTCCAACGGCTGGCTGACCAGCTACAACCTGCCGGCCCACCATGCCGCCGCAGAAGGTTACTTCATGTTCTACCCGAACTACCGCGGCAGTACCGGGCGCGGCGTGGACTTTGCGCTGACTTCACAGGGACGTCCTGCGGCCGAGGAGTTCGATGACCTGGTCGACGGCGTCGACTACCTCATCGAACGCGGCCTGGTTGATGCCGATCGTGTCGGCATCACCGGCGGTTCCTACGGCGGTTACGCCTCGGCCTGGGGTGCGACCTACTACAGTGAACGCTTTGCGGCGGCCGTCATGAACGTCGGGCTCTCGGACAAGATTGCCATGCTGGGCACTTCCGACATTCCGCAGGAACTTTACCTGGTGCACTACCTGACCTGGCCCTGGGAAGACTGGGACATGTATCGCAAGGCCAGCCCGATCTACTACGCCAGCCAGGCCAGTACCCCGATCCTGATCCTGCATGGGGATGCCGACCCGCGCGTCGACCCGACACAGTCACGCATCCTCTATCGCTATCTCACCCTGCAGGACGATCCGCCGCCGCTGCGCCTGGTCCTATACCGGGGTGAAGGCCACGGTAACCAGCGGGCGGCATCACGCTGGGATTACAGCCTGCGACTGATGCGCTGGATGGATCATTACCTGAAAGGTGAGGGGGGCGATCCGCCCGAACACCGTCTCGACTACGGGTTTCAATGAGACGGCGATAGCGATTACTTTTCGGGTCGGCTGTCGATCATTTCGACTTCAACCCGGTTACCGCCCCCACGCTGTGACCGCTCCAGGGCGTGATCGGCGGCGCTGAAAAGCGCGCTCTGTGCGACCCGATCGTCCGGCACCATGACCGCCAGCCCCAGGCTGGCGGTCATGGTTCTGCCGGGCGGGACCGGGTTGTCGTAGCCGAGATCTTCGACGGCCATGCGCAGGTCCTCGCTGACCTGCAGTGCCTCATCCGGGTCGGTATTGGGCAGAAGAACGAGGTAATGTCCGCGACCACTCTCTTGAGGTCCGGCGAAAATGCCGCCCTGGCTG